>NZ_DAIQRQ010000012.1:7016-15903 GCF_036786105.1 Ohtaekwangia sp. | reverse complement strand
CGCTTCGGACCGAGTGCATGCGTGGCAATCATCGTTACAACGATGAACCCCATGGCGAACAGAAACATCAACGCGATCGGAAGGTATTGAGCTAAATCCTGATTTTCCATAGCGTATTTAGAATGCGGTAAATTTCGTTTTTTATCCTTCAAACTCCACAAAAGCCCAATAATAATTTACAGGTTTTTCGCGGCGATCTCTATGAAAACATTACACATCGCTTCAATGGAAAGTTCACAATCTCTCCCTGAGGAATAAGTGATGGTTATAACTCTCTATAGCGGAAGTTGATAATACGAGAGCAAGTATAGGGAAACTAAAATTCGGCAATTGTGTTTAATCAACACAATCGATATTATATAGATTGATTATAAATAACCAGGGCTATACGAGATCGGTAAATTAAAAATTGATTAGAGGTACCGTTGGATGAACGCAACGTGTATAAAAGCAACTGTCTACTTCGGCTTTTCAGTGGCAAGCACCATTCTGATTTTGTTCTTGGCACCGATTTCTACTACGCTCACAAGCTCCTGAACAGATGCTCCATACGGAATATGTACTACCACGGTAGGATCGGGCATTCCTGCGCACTGCTTAATGAGCGTGGACTCGAGTTGATCGAAGCTCACTTGCTGCTTGTTGATATAATAACGTTTGTCTTCCGTTACCACCAGGGCAATGGGCGAACGGTTAACGCTCTGGTTAGCTCCCGATTTTGGGAGCGGTACTTTTATAACGGCAGGGTTAGTAACCGTGGAAATGATCAGAAAGAACAGCAGCAAAAAGAACATGATATCGTTGAGCGAGGAGGTCGCTACTTCATGGGCAAACTGTTTCCGGTGTCTGATCTTCATGACTCAGGTGTAAGGATGGAACGCATAAAATCGAAAACATCTTTCTGCATTTTGAGCGTGAAGATATTAACGCGTTGTTGCAGAATGTGATAAGCACAATAGGAAATCACACCTACAAAAAGCCCTGCACCACTGGTGATCATTTTCTCATACAAACCTCCTGCTATAATACCGATAGTGATGTTATCGGTCTGCGAAATGTTATAGAAGATGTGAATGATACCCGAAATAGTACCAATGAACCCGAGCATAGGCGCCACACCTGCAATGATACCGAGGTAGCCCATGTTCTTTTCCATCTCTGCTACTTCAATGTTGGCTGCAGACTCCATCATACTTTCCAGTTCTTTCATCGGCTTGCCTATATGTTCCAGGCCCACCTGTATGATTTTACCGGTGGCTGATCCATCCTGTGCTGCATACATGCGTGCGCTTTTTATATCTGCATTCTTCAGGTATTGCTTGATCGATGCTACAAACTCCTTCTTCTCTTTTGTTACCGTGTTGAGGTACAGGAAGCGTTCAAAAAAGAAGTAGGTGGCAATGAAGCCCAGTATAGCGATCGGAATCATGATAACACCGCCCTTCATAACCATATCGAGCAGCGATAGAGAATCGGCAGCAGATGTAGTAATAGCAGTGGTATCCGGTGCAGATGAGATCTGTAAAAGGATAGTCGGGATGCTGAACATTGGGAAAGCGGGATTTTATTTAATGGCAATAGTAGCAATATTACTGCTACTATTACCATATATAAGGTTTTATGTCTTGAAAGCTCTGTAAAAAATCTATACTAGAACGAGGGCTTTCAAAAAGTTATTGCGTGAATTTAACGGCTACCTTGAGGCTTTGGCTTCTTTTGTTGTTGCTGTGCCTTCTTAATCGCATCCAGGTATGCAATTGCTTTTTCGTTGGTAGGATCGATAGCCTTCAGCTTTTCAAAAATCGCCTTCGCGGTTTTGAAGTCGCCTTTGGTATCATAGTAATAGCCAAGATATGAATATGCTTCAATCAGGTCAGCTTTGCTTTTATCGGGATTTGCTTCACCTATCTCCACTACTTTTTCAAAGTAAGGCTTTGCCAAAGATTGTTTCAAATCCGGATCAAGGTTGGCTACAGATCGCGCTCTCCAGGCATATACCGTTGAAATGTTTGGCTGCAGCTCTGCCAGTTGACCAAATGTAGTATCAGCTTCGTTGAACTGCTTGTTGTAGTAATATGCTTTTCCCAACGAGAACAAATCCTGCGATGAAAGCTTGGTTTTGATATCTCTCAATTGCTTATAAGAATCAATTGCATCAGGATATTTCTTCAGTTTGTAGAAAGTATCTGCAACACTTTGAGCAATCTCGGCATTTTTTTCCAGTTCAAGACTCTTCTTGAAGTTGACGATCATTAAAGAATCTTTGCCTTCTTTCTGATACATCTTTCCTACGTATACATAGTCGCTTGCCTGTATATCGGCCTGAGGAGCTTTTGAGAAATACTGCTCAAACAGTTTTTCAGCTTTTTCCAACTCGCCAGATTCTACGGCTGCATACGCTGCATACTTATATACGGTAGGCGATACATCCGGACGCTTCAGCAGCTCATCAAATATGGCGTTAGCTTTCTTGTAGTCTTTTGCCATGAAGAGGAAGAATGCATAGCGAAGTTTAGCAGGCTCAGGGCGTTCTGTTAATGAAAGATATTTCTCATACGCTTTCACCGCTTCGGCAGCCTTTTTCTGGTTGTAGTATAATTCACCAAGTTCTTTGTATGCCAGCGCATAGTTCGGGTCGGCAGCAATGGCATTTTTGAAATGCTCTTCTGCTGACGTCAGGTTTTTGGAACGCTGGTAAACTACACCAATTTTATATTGGGGAGTTCCGCTCTTGGGGTCCAGTGATGCTGCAGTTTCGAATGCACTTACTGCATCGCCACCCTTTACAAGCTTGGTATAGGTGTCGCCCAACAGAATGAATGTTTCATAGTCAGAACTGTTGATCGACTTTGCTTTTTGAAGCAGTGTTAACGCATCGTTTGTGAATTTATCGTTGGCCAGGTAAGCCATAGCCACCGCCTTCAACACAGAAACATTTTTGGATTTGGTTTGTGCCAATGCCTGATCCAACTGCGTCTTGGCTTCGGTCACATTATTTTCAAGCATACGCAGGTACCCTTTACCTGCAAGGTTCAATGCTTCTTTTGGATTTACTTCAAGACCTTTCTGAAAAGATATTTCGGCTTTCTCTTTTTCACCATTGGCAATTTGTGCGAGCCCCAGGTAATAGAGTAAAGATGCATCGGCAGGATTAGCCTTTACGGCTTCAGTCATAGTAGCAACCGCTTTGTTGGTTTGCTCGATTTCCATTTGCTGGCGCGCCTGCTTTACGGCAGGAGCTTCCTGGGCCACAGCCAATGTAGCAGCAGCGATCAGGAATAAAAACATCCCTCCGCTCCATGCTCGTTTCAGTACTTCTTTCATGAGTTTATTTTATAGTTTAGATGTTACGTAATCAAACACGGTGCCATATCCACATTCCCTGCAGATTCATCACAATCAGAGAATAAAAATGCAGGCAAATTGCACTGCTAAAATAAGGGTTGCCGATTAATTTCTACAATTCTTATCGGCATTGTAACAGGCACCAACCCGGCTTTCAAGACAATTCGTTGTCCTTTTTCGCCTGCTACAAAGGCAATAAAGCCGCTGGCCAGTCCGGTACGGGTTTCACGGCCAATCATGGTGATCTCCCGAACAAGAGGATACTGCTTCTGTGCTATGTAAGCCTGGTAAGGTTGAAAATATTCCGTGCCATCATTTGAAAGTTCGGCTATGCGAATGGCACTGGTAAATGCATTGGTGGTAGAATCGTCTGCGTCACTGATCCAGCTTACCCCTATCAACCCGATGGCATTTTCCTTCTTGGAAACATAATCCACCACGGCGGGGTTGTTCTTCACGGCAAAGCAGTTGGCAGGCAGCGAATCGATGCGCAGCGAATCTTTCAGATACCGGAGAATGCCAGAGGTTGGCTGATCGAATACAACTTCAATGGGCGAAGCTTTCGCCTTCGGGTCAAGCTGATTCCACTTGGTGATCTTGCCCGTCAGAATATCTTTTATCTGGCTAATGGTGAACGAGCTGTCTTGCGTAGCACGGTTCAGAATCAGCGCAATGCCTTCTTTGGCCACCGTAACCTGATGAGGTTTGATAGTGAGTGCCTTGAAGGTCTCCATTTCTTCACTCCGGAGTTTACGCGTTACCACCACCATCCGCGCAGTGTCCTGCAACAGCTTGGTCATAGCATCCGCCTCGGAAGTATAAATCACTTTTATATGTGCATTCTTGTAGAGCTGATGAAATGTATCGAGCTCTGTATCGAGTAACGGTTTTAACGACTCGTCTATGGCAATAGTAATGGAGCCTGACGTAGGCGTATCCAGGGGTTTACCCTTTTTATCACGCTGCGTACAGGCTCCAAGCACTAATGCTGTTATAATGAAACTATGAAAAACAATCTTCATATCTACTTCTGAAAATATCGCTGGTACACTTTAAATGCTCTGAATAAACCATACGCAATAAGAAGAATTCCTAAAGGCAGAGCATAAGGTCCATGAATATTAATGATGTCGGGGCGAGTAATCACGGCAGCGCCTATACCAATATAGGCGACTGCCATGATGAGTCCAAAGTATTTGATGACCATATCCATACCAGTCACCTTATACTCATCTGATTCCGTTTTCATCAGGTTGCCAGCTTAAACTTGATAGGCAATACGAAACGCGACTTTACAGACCGGCCGTTTTGCTTACCAGGCTTCCAGGGTGGCATCAGGTTTACAACGCGGATCGCTTCTTTATCGCATTCTGCGCTAATACCTTTTACTACCTGAGGATCGCTGATCTTACCTTCTTTATCCACCACGAAGCTCACGAATACGGATCCTTCGATACCCATTCTGCGGGCAGCGGCAGGATACTTCACGTTCTTCTGGAGGAATTTTGCCATAGCTTCCAATCCACCCGGATATTCAGCCTGTTGCTCTACCACCATGAAGATCTTGTCTTCATCGCTTTCAGTTTCCTGAACAACTTCCTGCACAGGCTCGTCAAAAACTACTTCACCTGTACCTTCGATGTTCTCAGAACCTACATCGTTTTGTTTTACTTCTTCAATGGTTGGCATCTCTTCTTCTTCCACAATTTCTTTATCCGTTACCTGCGGAGGAAGATACTTGATGATCGTCTTCACTGGAGGCGGGATATTTACCTGTGGAGGAGGAGGCGTGTTTTGAATCGGTGGAGGTGGCGCGAGGTCCGTATACTTCACAGTCTTCAAAACAGGAGCTTCTTCTTCCTGCTGTCCTTTAATCCATTCTGCGATTGCAGGACCAGCCAGTGCCAGTGCTACGGCCAGAACGGTTATGATAGCAGCGAGTATTACGTGCTTCGAATAGGACTTACGGTTCTCATACGCACCGTACTCCTTATTGCGGAATTCGAAGACTATATCTTCCCACCGCTGCGGTGTTAATTGTTCTGCTTTCATAAGTTCGATTCTTTTACAAGTTCCTTATCTGTAGGGGTGATCGGCACCAATGCATAACGCTGCATGTTGGTGATGTTCATCTCATCCAGAATATCCACCATGTTCTTATAGCGCGATTCGTCCGATGGCTTGATTAGAATAATCATGCCGGGAATCTCGGCGTTCTCCTTCATCAGCACTTTCCGGATTCCGTTTGGTGAAAAGTCTGTTAACTCCACTTTCGGATCGGTAATGCCATGATACCAATAAATCTTATCGTTCGCTCCTAAAATGAGCGTTACTACTTTCTTCTCGTTTACTTCCGGAAGCTTATCTTCCGGCTTGGGCTTCTCAGGCATGGTAATCTCCATGGTCTGAGGCTTGCTCAAAGTCGTGGTAAGCATGAAGAAGGTCAATAACAAGAAGGCCAAATCCACCATGGGCGTCATGTCAATCCTGGTTGAGGATTTCTTTGCCCGGACTTTACCACCTTTTTTATGACCACCACCGCCACCGCCTTGACTTACTTCTGCCATTTCTTGTAGGGTTTAAATGTTATGAAGGTTTAGTTCTTTCCATGTTTGTGATCAGGTTGAAGCGATTGACTTTATTATCAATCAGCGTGTTGATCACTTTCTCTACCACCGGGTAGTTTGAATCAGAGTCACCTTTAATCGCTATACGCAAACTAGGGTTTGTCATACGCGAGAAGATGATCCAGTCTTTCAACTGGTTGTTCAATGAATCAACCGGTATACCAGGCTGCTCTACATTCTTGCGCTGATCTGGCGGCATGTCGATATACTGCTTCAGGTTACCAATGGGTAATCCGAAGCTTGACATTACAGCAAATCTGGAAGCATCCTCTTCAGAGAACTGAATGTTATAGCGTTCACCCATTCTCTTTAACAGGTCGGCACGATTGTATTTACCGTCTATGCTAAAGAAAACTTTACCTTCTTTTGAAATCGTAATCAAAAGAATGTTCGTCTCCGGTATTTTAATTTCCGAAACAGACGAGGGCATATCTACTGACACCGGTTCTTCAGGCGCAGCTGTGGCAGTGAGCATAAAGAACGTCACCAGCAGGAAGCCCAAATCCACCATCGGCGTCATATCCAGCGATGGAGATGCTCTGTGTACTTTTACTTTTCCCATACGTCACTTATCCGTTTATAATTACTATTAGTGCTTGCCTTGTTGTGTAGCAGCAAAGTTCTGCACGATGCTGTAACCAGCCTCGTCGATACCATAAGTCAATGCATCGATTTTGCTCGTGAACAGGTTATAGAAAATGATCGCGATAGCGGAAGTACCGATACCAAGTGCCGTGTTGATAAGGGCTTCAGAGATACCGTTCGCGAGACCTACTGAGTCAGGAGCACCCGCTTGCGCCATAGATGCAAACGCGCGGATCATACCCAATACAGTACCTAACAGACCGATCAGTGTAGCGATAGAAGCGATGGTTGCCAGGATCACAAGGTTTTTCTCCAGCATAGGCATTTCAAGCTGAGTAGTTTCTTCAATGTCTTTCTGGATCATAGCGATTTTCTTTTCAGGCTCGATGCTGCTGCCAGATGTAGAAAGTTCATTGTATTTAGTCAAACCAGCCTTCACTACGTTTGCTACTGAACCTTTTTGCTTATCGCACTCAGCAAGTGCTTGTGTAATGTTGCCACCTGCTACGAGTGAACGAATGCGTTGTACGAAAGTCTTAACGTTACCTTTTCCTTTTGCACGGCTGATAGTCAGAGCACGCTCAATAGCGAACGTAAACACCATCAACAACAGGCCGATCGCCAGCGGTACGAGATAACCACCTTTGTAGAAGATACCGAGGAAGTCACCTTCAATTGGGTGGCCTGCAGGATCACCGCCCTGGAAGTGTGAAGGATCACCCAGAACATAGTTCCATATAATAAAACCTATAATAAGTTCGATCACGATCACGGATGCCGCAAATCCAGACTTCAGGCTCTCAGCTAAAGATGAAGAAGAAGAAGTTTGTGTAGTTTTCATAGTGAATGTTAATTGTTAATGGTTTTTAGTTTAGGAAATTTTGCGTTAGTATATTAATTAAAAGTGTGTGCAATAGTCACAGGTATTATTAAATATTTATTCAGTTCTTATTTCACTTCATTTTTACCGAAACTGTTTCTATTTCGCTGCCAGGAGATAACGAGCGGAATCGTAGTGATTAGTACCATTCCTCCTACAATTATCTCCAGGTGTTCTGTTATTGTCGGGAATGCATTCCCCAATAAGTGCCCGGCCATCACCATGACAATAATCCAGGTGGCTGCCCCTACAGCATTGAAAAAAAAGAATTTCCCAAAATCGATCCGCACCATGCCTGCTAATATAGGAACGAATGTGCGGACAATGGGCAAAAATCTTCCCATAATAAAAGCTGTCATGCCGTAGCGTTTATAAAAATCCTGTGCTACCTCCATGTATTTCTTTTTATAAAAGAAATTTTCTTTTCTGTTTTTCAAATAGTTTTCTGCCCACCGGCCAAACCCATACCCAACACACGTGCCTGCTACCGCACATACGGTAAGCAACAGTACCAACATCCACACGTTAACGGATAAGTACTCGGTATCACTCAGGATACCGGCTATGAAAAGCAGTGAGTCACCGGGAAGAAAAAAACCAAAGAACAAACCTGTTTCGGCAAAAATAATAAAGAGTAATAGTGCCAAACCACCCCACTTGATTATCTCCTCCGGATTCAGTAAGTCAACAAATAAAAAAGCTGTTGAAATCATAGCCTCTTAGCCAGTACCTCTGGCCAAAGAATTTTAAATATATAAGTTTTCGACTTGGATGTAGATTTTTTTTACAAAAGCGCAACAATAGCAAGGTCACCGGGTCTTACGGCACGTTGTAAGCAGCATGTATGTAAAAAGTATTTCGTTCAAATGAACTGATGAAGAGCGCATCGCTCATTGCGATCAGCTCACGGGGTGTATCAGTTGTTGCTGGTGGGAATACAGAGGAAAGAAGAGAAGGTTGCTGCGTTATGATCTTGCCATCGGTATCATCTGAAGACCATCCCGAACGCAACATAATTTCATGCAGCGACACCATACCTTTCAGAGGAGAATCGGCTACGTCCTGCTTATCGGGACCGATGTTGCTTTGTGAATAGACAAAAATAAAAACCAGCATCAGGCCTTCCAGAAAAAGGCTCACGATTGGTTTCATTTTCTCCATTTCACTTTTCATACTGCGGCAAATCTAAACGAAAATTTTCCAGAAATCGGTCGTTGGCCTTATTAAATATCACAAAGTGACCTCAAAACGACTATTTACGGGCAGTAGTATGGAGTTCCGTGGGTTTATTAACGTAGTGAATAACTTAATCCTAACGACAGTAAGGTTGACTTTGCCTTACCAGGATCATCGGTTTTATATATAGGAGAAAAAGATCAGGTGGCGGTAAAGTCGATACAGCTTTGACCATGCCTGGTATGTTACCTGCAAGGCTGTTATAGGTGTATAA
>NZ_DAIQRQ010000012.1:0-6916 GCF_036786105.1 Ohtaekwangia sp. | reverse complement strand
CACAGATCAATGTTGAGAAGGTGGCGCCTGCACGCATCCATAATTTTTGAATTAAGCAGCGACACACCACCCATCAAACTGCCAGTGATGTTTTTCCCATATTTCTATATTTGCAACTTAATTAAACAAAAATCTACATGACAACTGACCAGTTGAAAGATTTGAAGGCTCGTGTTAGCGCCTTGAGGAGGTATCTTTGACTACGACCGTAAGAGTCTTGAAGTAAGAGATGAAGAACTCATCACCCAGCAGGCTGATTTCTGGAACAACCCCAAACAAGCCGAGGCCATTCTTAAAAATATCCGCGCCAAGAAAATCTGGACCGATGCTTTTGAGCATGTCTCCAAGTTAATGGACGATCTGGATGTGCTCAACGAATTTCATGAAGCCGGCGATGTTGGCGAAGACGAACTTGAACTGGAGTATCAAAAAACTTCCAAAGCCATTGAAGAGCTTGAGTTCAAGAAAATGCTCAGCAAAGAAGAAGATCAACTCAGTGCTGTAATCGAGATCAACCCCGGTGCGGGTGGAACCGAAAGCCAGGATTGGGCCGATATGCTTAACCGCATGTATATCATGTGGGGCGAGAAGAACGACTATGGTGTATCGCAAATTGATTATCAGAGCGGAGATGTAGCCGGTATAAAATCGGCAACCCTCGAAATCGATGGCCCATTTGCGTACGGCAAATTGAAATCAGAAATTGGTGTACATCGCCTGGTGCGCATCTCTCCGTTTGATTCCAACCAGCGCAGGCATACATCGTTCGCTTCGGTATTTGTATATCCAAAAGTTGACGACTCGATTCAAATCGACATTAACCCTGCCGATATCGAGATACAAACTTCGCGTTCCGGTGGTGCCGGTGGACAGAACGTAAACAAGGTTGAAACGAAAGTTCAGCTCACGCACAAACCAACCGGTATCGTGATTGTTTGCCAGGTGGAGCGTTCACAACATGCTAACCGCGAGCGAGCTATGCAAATGCTGAAATCCAAATTATACCAGATGGAGATGGAGAAGCGCCATGCCGAGCGCGACAAGATCGAAGCCGGCAAAATGAAAATAGATTTCGGTTCGCAGATTCGTAACTATGTATTGCATCCTTACAAACTTGTGAAAGATGCGCGTACAGGTGTGGAACGCCACGATGCGCAAACTGTACTGGATGGTGACCTTGACGATTTTATAAAAGCATTTTTGCTGGGCGCGCAGGAACAGCCTCAACAAGCCTGATATTAACCAAGTGTCTGCACCCCGTGCAGACACTTTTTTTCTCTACACCTTGATCAACACTAAAATCTACACTCCCCAGTTCTGGTTACTCTGTGTCAGCTCGCTTTTGTTCTTCGCGAGCTTCAATATGATTATACCCGAGTTGCCTGAATACCTCACGAGCCTGGGTGGAGCTCAATATAAAGGACTCATCATTTCACTGTTTACACTTACGGCCATGTTATCGCGGCCTTTCAGCGGCAAGCTTGCCGATAAAGTGGGGCGTGTGCCGGTAATGATGTTCGGTTCAACGGTGTGCTTTATTTGCAGCCTGATATACCCGGTGCTATCCGCTGTATCCGGATTTCTCTTATTACGACTGGTGCATGGTTTTTCTACCGGGTTTACACCTACTGGGCAAACGGCTTATCTCTCTGACATCATTCCTCCACAGCGCAGAGGAGAAGCTATGGGATTACTCGGCACGGCAGGAAGTTTGGGCATGGCCAGCGGCCCGGCCATTGGAGGAAACATCGCGAACAGCTTTGGACTTCATACCATGTTCTACTGTTCTTCAGCATTTGCTTTGATATCGATAGTAATACTGGTAGGTATAAAAGAAACGCTGCACAACAGGCATCGCTTTCATGTATCGATACTCAAAGTAAAACGTCACGATCTGTTCGAGCCGCGTGTACTGGCACCTTGCCTGGTAATGGTGTTGAGTGCGTATGCCTATGGTGCCATGTTTACCCTGATCCCCGATCTGGGTGCATCGGTAGGTATTAAAAACAAAGGAGTGCTTTTTACGTGCCTTACCGTTGCTTCCCTCCTCGTTCGGTTGGTGGGCGGAAAAGCTTCTGATCGCTGGGGACGAAAGCCGGTGCTGCGGGTATCGACCAGCATGATTGCCATCGCGATGTTTACGATTGCCATGGCCGACTCTGTTGTATTGGTGATCTGTGGTACCTTGATATACGGTTTTGCCCAGGGGGCCACCTCTCCTACTTTGCTGGCCTGGGCTACTGACCTGAGCGATGAACATCATAAAGGCCGTGGGGTTGCTTCACTCTATATCTGCATGGAGTTTGGTATTGGCATAGGTGCTGTTGTTTCGGGAACGGTCTACGGAGACAGTCCGGCCAATACATTCCTGACCTTTATGCTCTGTGGTCTGTTCGCTGCATTGGCGTTTTTATACCTCACGCTTTATCGGCCCACGGTGAAAGCAACATCCTGAAAATATACCAGCAGTAATTACAGAATTGGGGAACGGGAACCGCCAAAAGAATCTGTAGAAGCATACAGCCAGGGCGATTAAAAAAGCCACGGGCAAATAAGGAGTAGGCCATATTTAAAATTTCCGAGTATATTTCGGACGATTCCACCCATCATTCTTAAAATCAATTTGCATGAAATCTGCCTGCAGCGTTTTCATTATGCTGGTATTATCGTTCGGGTGCGCTGAAAAATCAAAGAACTCCGATGCATCTTCTTCACAGGAAAAACCGGCCGGCATGGTGTGGATTCCCGGTGGCGATTTTACCATGGGCACTGACGAGCGCGATGCTTACGAGCACGAGCGCCCTGCACACGGTGTTCGGGTAAAAGGCTTCTGGATGGACGAAACCGAAGTGACGAATGAGCAATTCAAGAAGTTTACAGACGCTACAAACTATATCACCGTAGCCGAACGAAAGCCTACCTGGGAAGAGCTGAGCAGGCAATTGCCTCCGGGCACACCAAAACCTCCCGATAGTTTGCTGGTGCCAGGATCATTGGTGTTCCATGCACCTGAACAACCGGTAATGCTCAACGACTATACACAATGGTGGGAATGGAAGAAAGGTGTAAACTGGCAACATCCGGAAGGCCCCGATAGCAACCTCGATGGCAAATGGAATCACCCCGTAGTACATATAGCGTATGAAGATGCACTTGCCTATGCAACGTGGGCCGGCAAACGATTACCTACGGAAGCTGAATGGGAATTCGCCTCGCGCGGAGGCCAGGAGCAGCAACGGTATAGCTGGGGCAGTGAAGTAAGCCCCCAAGGAAAATTTATGGCCAACACATTTCAGGGAAGTTTCCCCACCCGCAACCTGGCAGAAGATGGATTTGCGTCATCATCGCCGGTAAAAACATTTCCGGCCAATAACTATGGATTATACGATATGATTGGCAATGTATGGGAATGGACCAGCGACTGGTATGATGCTACCTATTTTCAATCGCTCGCCAGGATGGCGATAACCGAAGATCCGAAAGGCCCCGCCAAGTCGTACGACCCGAATGAACCCTATGCACAAAAGCGCGTAACAAAAGGAGGATCATTTTTATGTGCCAGTAACTATTGTGTAAACTATCGCCCCAGCGCCCGGCAGGGAACTTCCGTTGATAGTGGCCAATCGCACATTGGTTTTCGTTGTGTGAAGGATGCGCATTAATGAAAGTTAGAAGTATACATTTAAGGTAGCTGCAGCAGCACCATGTACAGACATAATAGTGTTGCGGCTGTGCACCTATAGCTATTTTCTTCACACAAAATTCAGCGATAGCATATTGCTTACTTCCTCAGAATCTTGTCCATCGTTTTTCCCTTGGCCAGCTCATCAATGAGTTTATCCAGGTAACGGACTTTTTGCATCAGCTTATCTTCAATCTCTTCCACACGATAACCGCAAATTACGCCTGTGATTTTTGAAACATTCGGATTGAGTTGAGGCGCCTGTGCAAAGAAGTTTTCAAAGTCAGTTTTCTGGTCTATATGCTGTTGCAGTGTTTTTGCATTGTATCCTGTAAGCCAGCATATAATTTCATCAACCTCTGCTTTTGTTCGTCCTTTTTTCTCCGCTTTCCGGATGTAATGCGGATATACACTGGCAAACGACATTTTATATACTCTTGAATTATCCATGAGCGTGCTGTTAACATTTCCCGAATTTCTGAAAATATTATGAATACACGTTTTTTAAATTACTCCATTCTCCAAGCGATGCTGCGGATCGAAATTGTTAATTTCAATGACTATAACAATAACTTCATCCGCATGTTATCGGTTATTGTGTATACTTGAAGGTTAGCTGTTAAGAGCCCAAACCAACAGACAACAACGAATATGTCAATAACAAAAGAAGCTGAGCTGATCGCGATGAAAGCAGCAAGCGAAGCAGTTGCCTGCACATTAAAAGAGATGAGAGACTATGCCCGGCCTGGTATAACAACCAGGCAACTGGACCACTATGGGGCAAAAATCCTCCGGGACTTCGGGGCGAAATCTGCACCATACCTCACCTACGGTTTTCCGGGATGGACTTGTATAAGTGTGAACCATGAATTTTGTCATGGCATTCCGTCCGATAATAAAGTACTGCAAGAAGGCGATTTGATTAATATAGATGTCTCAGCCGAGCTTGATGGTTTTTGGTCTGACAACGGAAGTTCATTTGTGATTGGCGAAGACATTCATCAACATCAAAAACTTATAGACGCTTCAAAACAGATTTTACATAAAGCAATCTATAGTATAAAAGGTGGTGTTCGCATTTCAGACTTAGGATATCTCATTGAAACCGAAGCCAGGAAACGTGGCTATAAAGTAATCAAGAATTTAACCGGACACGGAATAGGCAGAAGCCTCCACGAAGCTCCCGGCGAAATTGCAAATTACAGCGACCGATCTAACCTGACCAGGTTCAGAAAGAACAGTGTGGTTGCCATTGAAACATTTATTTCAACAACATCAACGTATGCCAAAACTCTCAATGATGGCTGGACTATGGTTGGCGATAAAGGAGGCTTTATGGCACAACACGAACATACTATTGTAGTTACTGAGGCAGCCCCCATTATACTGACAGAAATGAATGGTGTTTGGGATTAACATGAAAGCCCGGACGCAAACACCAGCCTTATCTCATTATGTATGTAATAAGAACTTTAAAAAAATAAATCTGTAATACCCTTGAAAATCACTAGTTTAACGATAATTTTTTTAACAATCACCACTTAGTTTTCGCTTCAGGCCCTTTTTGCAAAGATGACTGTTTGTGGATGGAATGATCGTACTCAAAGGTGCCTTTCGTGGCTTTTGGCGGATTTACAAGCTGAAATATGTTATCGGTTGATTTTGTAAGAAGGCAAAAGGCACTCTTCCTGGGGTTGCTGGCTATGCTGGGTATACTCAGCACGCAGCAAGTCTTTGCACAGAGTTGCAGTTGCCCGCCTATTACGACCTGTGGTTGTAACGTAGGACTTACAAAAATCACCGTGCGGTTTACGGGCCTGATTGGTCTCACAGTAGATGTGCGCGATGATGGCGGAAGCATCTACAGTGGCTTGCTGTTATTGCCCGGCAGTACATTTGACGTACAAAGCTCTGCCGGTGCAGGCCAGCCCTTTGTGGGCAACCATGTAACCATCCGCACAACGCTGTTGGTACTGGCCGACATCAGCACATCCTGTTCCAATCCTGTAAAGATTGGTACCACGTTTGGCAATTTCGTAGTGACCGCGGGCGAAAGTGTTGGCGGCACACCCATTTGCTGCCTGAACATGGAGAGTTCGCCTCCGAATTTTACCAGTTGCCCTGCTAACATCGATGTATCTGCCGATGCCACAGCCTGTGGCAAAAGTATAAGTTGGACTGCGCCTACTGTTACTGATAACTGTGGTGTAGCCTCTGTAATACCCGATCATAATCCTGGCGACTTCTTCCCGGTAGGCACCACAGTAGTTACCTATACGGCAACCGATAACTATGGCAACACCGCCAACTGTAGCTTTAACGTGAAAGTACGCGATGATACTCCTCCTGTATTAGTCGGGTGTCCTGCTGATTTTTCAGTACCCGTTGATCCTACAACATGTAATGCTGTGGCAAACTGGACTCCGCCAACAGCAACCGACAGTTGTGATCCATCGCCCCAGATCAATGCCAATATTAATCCCGGCACTACACTATCGCTGGGCCCGCATACGGTAACGTATACTGCCAAAGACATGGAGGGCAATCAAAGCACGTGTTCATTTATAGTAACCGTGACAGATGCTACCAAGCCTGTATTTACAAACTGCCCGGCAAACATCAACGTAACTACTAACCCGGCTACCTGCACGGCAACGGCAAGCTGGACACCACCAACCGCAAGTGATAACTGCGGCGGGTCTCTTACCGTGACCAGTACAGCCAACCCAGGTGCAACGTTTGGGTTAGGTATAAATACTGTGACCTACGAAGCTACGGATGCAGCCGGTAACAAAGAGACCTGTTCATTCACGGTAACTGTAACGGATGGCACAAAACCTGTAATCGCCAATTGTCCTGCCAACATCAGCGTAACCACCAACCCGGCCACTTGTAACGCGGTGGTGAACTGGACAGCACCGACTGTTACCGATAACTGTGATGCTTCACCAACAGTAACAAGCACTGCAAGCCCCGGTGCAACGTTTGGGCTGGGCACAACAACCGTTACGTATGAAGCGACCGATGCAGCCGGCAATAAGGAAACCTGTTCGTTCACTGTAACGGTAACCGATGGGGTTAAACCTGTATTCAACAATTGCCCGACAAACATCAGCGTGACCACTAACCCGACTACTTGTAATGCCGTGGTGAATTGGACTGTACCAACCGTAACGGATAACTGCGATGCGTCACCGGTAGTAACGAGCACTGCAAACCCCGGTGCAACGTTTG
>NZ_DAIQRQ010000069.1:15768-25549 GCF_036786105.1 Ohtaekwangia sp. | reverse complement strand
CACAAAGGCTTCCTCGAAAAAATCGATCAAAAACTCTCAAACGAAAAATTCGTGAACGGCGCACCTCCCAAAGTCATCGAAGGCGAACGCAAAAAGAAAGCCGATGCCGAAGCGAAGATCAAAGCGCTGGAAGAGAGTTTAGAGAGACTTTGATGTGTTCGCGTGTTGAGGTGTTGGAGTGTTGAAGTAAATGCGGGGTGCTCCCCAAACTCCAACACTCCAACACTTAAACACGTCAACACTCTAGAATCTCGCTGCCATCAAAAGCTCTATATTCTTATACTTCAGGCCGAACTTGCGGGCTACGTATTCGTTGGTAAGGCCGCCTTTGTAGGTGTATACACCTTTCATAAACCATTTGTGCGAGAAGATCATCGCTTCTACTCCGCCTTCTTCAGCTGCGCGAAGAATGGTAGGGGTAAAGATGTTGCTTAGTGCATTGGTAGCTGTATGGGCTACACGAGAGGCAACGTTGGGTACGCAATAGTGGATCACATCATGCTTGCGAAATATCGGGCGACTCAGGTTCGTAATCTCCGATGTCTCCACACAACCGCCCTGGTCAATACTCAAATCGATGATCAGTGAATCGGGTTTCATCTGTGTTACCATCTCTTCGGTAATCACATGACGTGCTTTGCCTTTTTCAGCCCGCAACGCACCAATCACCACATCTGCAGTTTTGAGCGTATCACCCAGCGTAACGGTATCAATCGTGGAAGTATATACCTGTACACCCAGCAGATGTTTAATGCGGCGCAGTTTGTAGATGTGGTTGTCGAAGACCTGTACATCGGCACCCAGCCCCAGGGCTGCTCGCGCAGCATACTCGGCTACGGTTCCTGCACCGATAATCACTACTTTGGTAGGAGGCACACCGGTTATACCGCCCAGTATAATTCCTTTGCCGTTGTTACCTGTGCTCAGGTATTCGGAAGCAATCAACATAACGGTGCTGCCGGCAATCTCACTCATCGCGCGAATGATGGGCATACCGCCTACTTTATCTTCAATGAATTCGTAAGCGAGTGATGTTACTTTCTTCTTCAGCAAGGCCTGCAGGCATTCTACTTTCAGGTGGCCGAGCTGCAACGCAGAGATGAGCGTTTGTCCCGAGTGCATCAGTTCGATCTCCTCCATGGTAGGCGGCTCGATCTTGAGAATGACATCAGCCTGGTATACTTCCTGTGGTGAATACACAATCTTGGCACCGGCATCGCTATAGGCTTTATCGGTAAACTTCGATCCGATACCGGCCTTGGTCTCCACCCACACATCGTGACCGTTGTTTACCAGGAGAGCTACAGCATCGGGCGTTAAGCTGATGCGATTTTCCTGCAGTGATATTTCGCGCGGTAATCCTATAAAGAATGCATGTCTGCGCTTCCGCACCTCGAGCATTTGCTCTTGCGTCACCAGACTGGTTTTGGCCAACGCCTCAAATCCGGTTTTCTTCTTTTCCGTCATGAACAGAAATGGCTATAGTTCGTAGTGTACTGTTTTCAATGGTTATTACAAGAGCGGCATATTCTGCCGGTATAAGAGAGGGAATTTTTTCGGGCCACTCCACCAGGCAGCGATTCCCAGAATAAAAATATTCGTCCGTTCCAATATCCCATGCTTCTGCCTCGTTTTTTATCCTGTAAAAATCAAAGTGATAGAGTTTCTCCCCTCCCCGCGTTTGGTATTCATTCACGATCGAGAAGGTGGGACTGCTAATCACATCGTCCACCTGTAATGCATCACAAATTGCCTTGACCAACGTTGTCTTCCCCGCGCCCATCTCACCATACAACAACCAGACGGGTGTATCCGCTAACTTCGTTACAATCGCACGGGCCACTTCTTCCAGTTCATCAAGGCTTACCTGCCGGTAAACCATTCCTTCGTTGATCATGACACATTTTTCGAAGTTAAGAAAATTATAGGAATGATCATCTCTTCCAGGCTTATACCCCCGTGCTGGAAGGTGTCGTTATAGAAGTTAACGTAGTAGTTAAAGTTGTTCGGATAGGCGAAAAACTGGTCCTCCGTGGCAAATACATACGAGGTTGAAACATTGGGTTTCGGCAAAAATAATTTTTCAGGTTTGGTAACGTGCATCACCTTATCGCCCTCAAAGCCGAGGTTCTTGCCTTGCTTGTAGCGCAGGTTGGTGTTTACATTGCGGTCGCCTATAATTTTAAAAGCACGCTTTACGCGGATGGTGCCGTGGTCGGTAGTGATCACCACCTTCACATCTTTCTCCGATATCTTCTTGAGAATATCCAGCAACGGTGAGTGCATGAACCACGACCGGGTAATAGAGCGGTAAGCCGATTCATCGGGTGCCAGCTCACGTATCATTGCCATGTCGGTGCGCGCGTGCGAGAGCATATCCACAAAGTTATAGACAATCACATTGAGATCGTTCTTGAAAAGGTTGTTTACTGTATCGGCAAGGCTCCTTCCCTCCTCCATGTTCTTAATCTTGTGATACGACATTTTGATATTGAGATTGTTCCGTCTCAACTGCTTGGCCAGAAACTCATCTTCAAAGTTATTCTTGCCTTCTTCTTCATCTTCGCCCACCCACAGGTCAGGATTGGTCTTAGCCATCTCAGACGGAAGCTGCCCTGAAAATATAGCGTTGCGCGCATAGGCTGTCGTTGTAGGCAGTATAGAATAGTAATGCTCTTCCTTGTCTACCGTGAAGTATTCGGCAATGATCGGCTCAATAATTTTCCATTGGTCGATGCGCAGGTTGTCGATGAGCACCATAAACACCGGCTTGCCTCCTCCAATCTCCGGAAATACTTTTTTCTTCATCAGCTGGTGTGATAGCAACGGCTTGTCGGCACTCGGGTTATTGAGCCACGACTCGTAGTTACGGATAATGAACTTGGAGAAGTTCGCATTGGCTTCCGTCTTCTGCATATCCAGTACATCGCCCATCTCCTGGTTGTCGGGCTGATCCATCTGCAGCTCCCAATGAATTAGTTTCTTGTATATATCAGCCCACTGCTCGTGGTTCATGTCATCCATAAACGCCATGCTGATCTTACGAAACTCCTGCTGGTAGTTGAGATTCGTCTTCTCAATCACAAGGCGTTTGTTATCGAGTATCTTTTTTACCGAGAGTAAAATCTGGCTCGGGTTCAACGGCTTGATCAGGTAATCGGCAATCTTGGAGCCGATTGCTTCTTCCATAATATGTTCCTCCTCATTCTTGGTGATCATTACGACCGGGAGGTTAGGTTTGTTTGTCTTGATAATGCTGAGTGCTTCCAGACCAGACATTCCGGGCATGTGCTCATCGAGGAATACAACATCAAAGTGTTTCTCGTCACTTAGTTCCACAGCATCCGAAGCGTTGTTCACCGGTGTTATATCATACCCGCGCTGCTCCAGGAAAAGGATGTGTGGTTTCAACAAATCGATCTCATCGTCCGCCCACAAAATGCTATATCTTTGCATGATCTGAATTTTTTCGGAAGTTACGGATTATACTGTTACAGGTTGACCGTAGAGCGTTATTCGTACATGTTTTTTTAAGGAACTCCCGGATAACCTGAACGGACAACGTACTGCGTATTGCATGAATAAAAAGAAAATTATTAACGACCCGGTATACGGATTTATTACAATCCCCAGCGAACTTATCTTTGATCTTATCTCGCATCCATACTTTCAGCGGCTGCGACATATCAAACAATTAGGATTAACGGAGTTTGTTTATCCTGCGGCACATCACTCGCGCTTTCAGCACGCACTGGGTGCCATGCACCTGATGGGAAAAGTACTGGACACGCTGCGGCTAAAAGGTGCAGAGATTTCCCCTGACGAATATGGGGCTGCACAAATAGCGGTACTTCTCCACGACATGGGGCATGGTCCTTTCTCACATGCACTGGAATATACTTTACTCCCGGGAGTAAAGCACGAAAGCCTCTCCTACCTCTTTATGGAAACGCTCAACGATGAATTTAACGGTGCGTTGAGTCTGGCCATGAAGATATTCCGGAACAGCTATGAACGAAAGTTCTTTCATCAGTTAGTATCCAGTCAATTGGATATTGACCGGTTGGATTACCTGAAGCGCGATTGCTTTTTTACAGGTGTGCACGAAGGAAATATAGGCGTTGAGCGTATCATCGCGATGCTGCGCATACACAACGATGAACTCGTGGTGGAAGAGAAGGGCATTCTCAACATCGAGAACTTTCTCAACGCAAGGCGCTTCATGTACTGGCAGGTATACCTGCACAAAGTATCGGTAAGCTCGGAGCGTATGCTGATCAATACCATTCGCAGAGCACAAAAACTCATGCAGGCTGGCGAAGAGCTCGAGGCCAGCAGGGCACTTACGCTGTTTCTCAAACACGACTATACATTAACGGATTTTCAGAATGATCCGGGCCTGCTAAAATCATTCGGGCAACTGGATGACAATGATATCTGGGGAGCAATGAAGTGCTGGCGAAATCATCCGGATGAAATTCTCTCGATGCTATCCGAAATGTTGCTTACCCGCAATCTCTTCCAGATCCGGCTGAGCAACGAGCCGATCAGTAAAAATACCATCGAGAAAATCCGCGAAGCCATTGCCGAAGCGTATAATACACTGCGCGCAGAAACTTCCTATCTATACTCTTACGGTACAGTTACCAACGAGGCCTATACCGAAGGACAACAGATTAATATACTGATGAAGAGCGGTGAGCTGCTCAACATTGCGCATGCCTCTGATCTTCCCAACATTACCGCGATCAGCAAAATCGTGAAAAAAAACTATCTCTGCTGGCCCAAAAATGTATCTTTGTGAGATACGTTATCCGTGATCTTTTACCGTTACTTGTTTGCACAGAAAGTTTTTTGATCATTCGATCTGCTCAACAAAACGGATAATGAGACGGATAATTACCACCACTAACGAATAGGGAACACATGGAATTTACCATTAGTCAGATAGCAGCCATGCTGGGCGGGGCAGTGCAGGGAGATGGCAGCGAAAAGATAAATATGCTGGCCAAGATACAGGATGCAAAGAAAGGTCAGCTGGCTTTTCTGTCAAACCCTAAATATGAACAGTATATCTATACCACACAGGCATCTGTCGTGATCGTTAAGAAAGATTTTGTTCCCCGTAAGGAGATAACCACCAACTTGATTCTGGTAGACGACCCATACAGCAGCTTTACTGCCTTGCTGGAGGAGTATCACAAGATGATCAATTTCCAGAAAACAGGCATCGAACAGCCCAGCTACATTGGCGAGAACTCAACGGTAGGTAAGAATATATACCGTGGCGCATTCTCCTATATCGGCAGCAATGTAAAGATTGGCGACAATGTAAAAATACACCCGCAAGCCTTTGTGGGCGATAACGTGGTCATCGGCGACAATACAATTCTGCATGCAGGAGTAAAGATCTATGCCGGCACGCGCATCGGCAGCAATTGTGTAATTCACTCGGGAACTGTTTTGGGCAGCGATGGATTCGGATTTGCTCCACAGGAAGATGGCACCTATAAAACGATCCCCCAACTGGGCAACGTGATTCTGGAAGACAACGTAACGATTGGTGGCAACACGGTGATTGACTGTGCTACCTTGTTCGGCGATGCCACCATCATCCGCCAGGGTGTGAAACTCGACAACCTGATTCAGGTGGCGCATAACGTAGAGATTGGCAAGAACACGGTGATTGCTGCACAATCCGGTATATCAGGCTCCACTAAAATTGGTGAGAACTGTGTATTGGCCGGACAGGTTGGTGTAGCCGGCCATTTGGTACTCGCCAATAATACCAGCATTGGCGCGCAGGCTGGCATCTCCAAGTCTATAAAAGATGAAGGTGAGAAGTTAATGGGCGCTCCTGCATTCGATGTAAAAGACTACTTCAAATCATACGCCGTGTTCAAAAAACTGCCGGACCTCAACGAACGTCTGCGGGAACTGGAGAAAAAAGTTCTCATGAAAATAGAATCCTGACTTTTAGAACACATTTCAGCATTTTACGAAAAGGATTCTCTTCCGTGATTAACCGGAACGCGTGAATCCCGACACGGAATTGGATTATCTGGATAATGGAATTAACTTGGCCCACTTTTCCAGAACATGCTTAACATAAAACAGCAAACAATTCAGAAATCTGTGACCCTCTCAGGGGTTGGTTTACACACGGGTGTTCAGACGAACATGACCTTTTTACCCGCCAAACCCAATCACGGAGTAAAGTTCCAACGTATCGATCTGCCGGGTTCGCCCATCATTGATGCCGATTGCGACAATGTAACCGATGTATCACGTGGTACAACCATTGAGCAGAGTGGTGCGAAAGTAAGCACCATCGAACATACGCTGGCAGCGCTTACGGGTCTGGAAATAGACAACGTGCTCATCCAGCTGGACGGCCCCGAGTGCCCGATCATGGATGGCAGTTCGATTCAATTTGTAGAAGTACTGAAAGGTGCCGGCACCGAAGAACAGAACGCCCTGCGTGATTTCTTCGAAGTACAGGAACCCCTCTTCTACCGCGAAGCGGCACGCAATGTTGAGATTGCAGCCCTTCCGCTCGATGATTATCGCGTAACGGTAATGATCGATTATAACTCACCCGTGCTGGGCAGCCAGCATGCTTCTATTACCGACATCCGCCAGTTTGAGAAAGAGATCGCTTCCTGCAGAACATTCTGCTTCCTGCATGAACTGGAAATGCTCTACAAGAACAACCTTATCCGCGGTGGCGACCTGAACAATGCAATCGTAATTGTTGACCGCGTTGTACAAGACGATGAACTCGATAATATTGCCAAGATGCTGGGCAAGCCGAAAGTGGCTGTAAAGCAGGAAGGCATTCTCAATAACATAGAGCTTCGCTATAAGAACGAACCGGCACGCCACAAGCTGCTGGACATCGTTGGTGACCTGACGCTGGCAGGACGCCCGTTGAAAGCGCAGGTGCTCGCGGCCCGTCCGGGTCACGCAGCCAATGTTGCTTTCGCGAAGAAGCTTAAAAAAGCCATGCAGGAGGCTGACAAGAAAGGCAGACCGAAGTACAATCCGAACCTGCCTCCGGTGATGGATATCAACAAGATTTCTTCCATTCTCAAACACCGTTATCCCTTCCTGCTGATCGACAAAATCATCTACCTCGACAACGAGAGCGTAGCGGGTGTGAAGAACGTAACGGTTAACGAGCCATTCTTCCAGGGGCATTTCCCGGGCAACCCGGTTCTGCCGGGTGTACTGCAGATCGAAGCCATGGCGCAGATCGGTGGTATACTGGTATTGAACACTGTGCCTGATCCGGAAAATTACTGGACATACTTTTTAGGAATTGAAAACTTCAGGTTCAGGAAAATGGTGCTTCCTGGCGATACCATCGTTATTCAATGCGATCTGTTAGCACCCATTAAAAGAGGTATTGCCAAAATGAGCGGCCGTGGGTATGTGGGGAATACACTTGTATGTGAAGGAACAATGACCGCCAGTATAGTTCGTAAAGATTCATGAGCCGATATCCTCTAGCCAACGTACATCCCGAGGCCAAAATTGGTAACAATGTTATCATTGAGCCTTTTGCTACTGTTCAAAACGATGTTGAGATCGGAGACGGTACATGGATTGGTCCGAATGCTGTGATCATGGAGGGCGCGCGCATCGGTAAAGATTGCAAGATCTTTCCGGGCGCTGTTATCTCTGGTATTCCGCAGGACTTGAAGTTCAAGGGAGAAAAAACAACAACGGAAATCGGCGATCGCTCTACGATTCGCGAATGCGTAACGATCAATCGCGGTACGGTAGACAAATATAAAACCGTAGTTGGCGCTGATTGCCTCATTATGGCGTATGCTCACCTGGGGCACGACTGCCTTGTAGGAAATCATTGCATACTCGGCAATGCGGTGCAGCTGGCCGGTCATGTGATCATCGATGACTTTGCAATCTTTGGCGGTGCCTGTGCCGTGCAGCAGTTCTCCAAGATCGGAGCACATGCTTACATCGGTGGTGGTTCACTGGTTCGTAAAGATGTGCCGCCGTATACCAAAGCAGCACGCGAGCCTCTCTCCTATGCCGGTATCAACACCGTAGGGTTGCGCAGGCGCGGCTTCACTTCTGAAAAGATTAACGAGATACAGGAGATATACCGCTTCATCTTTCTGAAAGGTCTTAATAACTCGAAAGCGATTGACCTGGTTGAGAAAGAAATTGCCGCGAGTACAGAGCGCGACTATATCCTCGACTTCATCCGTAATTCGGAGAGGGGTATCATGAAAGGATACGGAGGAAACGACTAATGTAACGACACTATATTTCAGGCCTCGGATGATCGCATCGGAGGCCTTTTATTTTGCTGTCACCGGGAAAACTTTATAAATATCTTTACGCCACTTACAACAACCTCAGAAGTATATCGCCCATGAGTCACGCTGCTATACACACCGAGCAAATACATCAGGCCAGATTCACGGTGCAGGTGAGTGATTTGGGGAAGCGATTTAACCGCGAATGGATCTTCAGAAACCTCAACTATACTTTTCAAGCCGGGCAAACCTACGCAATAACGGGGGCCAACGGCTCGGGTAAATCTACACTACTTCAGGTGATATGGGGACAGATGCCCCCGAGTAAAGGAACGGTAAAGTATATAACAGAGGGTGTCGAGACAACAGCGGAGTCGGTCTTTCAACGCATCGCCATTGCTACACCGTATATGGACCTGATTGATGAGTTTACGCTGCAGGAACAATTGGATTTTCATTTCAAGCTGAGATCGCCGCGGTATAATCTGAAGACCAGCGAGATGATCGAGCGCATGTACCTGACTGCTGCACGCGATAAGTATATATCCAATTTTTCTTCCGGTATGCGCCAGCGTGTAAAGCTGGCGTTAGCATTCTATACCGAAGCCGATATGGTCTTTCTCGATGAGCCCGGCACGAATCTCGATCAACGCGCCTTCGACTGGTATCTGCATGAATTACATCAGTTGCCCGCACACACCACCATCTTTATTGCCAGCAATCAGCCGGCAGAATATCCGGCCAGCGCCCATAAAATAGACATTATGCAATTTAAATAACGGTTACTACCACCTGTGCGGAGGTTATTAAAGACATGCCTCCGACCGTAGTAAGGGTTGGGTAATTTTTTGATTTTAGAAATTTTACGCTCATATTCGTAACATATAATAATTAACCAATGAAACATTTAGCAAGACTTTTATCGCTCCTGATCCTCGTTAGTGCCGGTATATTTTTCGCAAGCTGCGGTGGTGGCGGTGGTAACGATAAGACTGAAGAAGAACTTCAGTTGGATAAATTAAAAGGTACCTGGACGCTTACAGAGTCATCTGTTAAATTTGGTGGTTCTACCGATGACCGTTTCGATGGTTCTGCACTTAAATTAACAATTGCCGGTACATATTCTGCCGGTGGAAAATATACTTACTCTCTAACTACCAGCAAGCAGGTGAATGCAAGCCCCTGGAAAGGTGCCGGTAACTGGAAGTTCAATCCAGCGGCGGTCAGCAGCAACATCATTCGCCTCGACAGCGAATTTGGCGATGGCTCACAAGATGTATCAATCACCTACTCACTGTCTTCAGATGCTAAAACATTAACAATGGATTTCACATACTCCGGAACAGGCTATGTTCTGGGTGCCAGAACTGAATCTGTAAGCGGTGACTGGACTTTTGTATTCACGAAGTAATTTCCCTGACACTATAAATGCAAAGAGGCTGTTCAAATGAGCGGCCTCTTTTTTTTTAATCAGTTATCGGTTACAGGTTAAT
>NZ_DAIQRQ010000069.1:1723-15668 GCF_036786105.1 Ohtaekwangia sp. | reverse complement strand
AAGCAAGGTGTTTCCACCGACTGGCATTGAGAGTGTCAGAAACATCTGATACCACTATTAACGGATAACGATTAACGTGTAACTGTTCACGGCTAACTATTTCAAAACAACTACCGTAATTCCATCGCCTCCGCGCTCTACGTGTTCATCGTTCGCAGAAGCCACTTCTTTATAGCGCTTGAGGTGGTCGCGTACTACTTTGCGCAGCACACCTTCACCTTTGCCGTGCAATATTTTTAGCTCACCCTGGCCGAGGAGTATAGCCGTGTCCATGAACTGGTCCAGCAGCGGTATAACTTCATCAACACGTTTGCCGCGAACATCGAGTGTATCGCTAAAGTTGGAGCGCTTCTCGAATACATTTATACCGGAGGTGCGAAGTCGCGTGGCCATTTCTTTCTCTATGGCACCCGTAATTTTCTCCAGCTTGTCGAGTTTGGTAACAGACTTCAGTTCACCAAACTGTACCGTGGCATTTTTACCCTGAATGCTCAGAATCACACCACTGCTGTCTTGCCCGATAATGCGTACACGATCGCCTTCTTTCAACGTTTCTGCTGTACGCACAGGTTCTTTCTTTGGCTGCACCTCCACACGTTGCGTCAGGTCTTGCAGGTTCTTGCGAACTTTCTTCGTTTCCTGTTTATGCGCCTGGTTGGCGCGTATGTGGCGGATCGTCTTCTCGATCTCGCGGTTCGTATCTTTCAAAAGGTTCGCAGCCTCTTCTTTCGCTTTGTTGATGATCTCTTTCTTGCGCGTCTCCAGGTCTGCAGATAGTGATTGATAGCGCGCGAGCGATTGTTTCAAGTCACTCTCCTGCCGCTCCATTTTTTTCGTCTTCTCGCTGAGTGCCTGCTTTTCTTTCTCCAGCGAGCGAACAAGTTTCTCAAAGCCAGCCAAATCTTTACCGACAAGCTTCTCCGCTTCCTGCAAGGTATGCTGTGGCAAACCAATCTTGCGTGCGATCTCCAGCGCGAATGAGCTTCCCGGTTTGCCAATGTCAAGTACATAGAGCGGCTCCAGGTTCATATCATCAAAGCGCATGGCAGCGTTGCGTATACCCTGGCGCTGGCCTGCAAACAATTTCAAATTATAGTAGTGCGTAGTCGCCACACCCCATACGCGTTTCTTCAGCAGTTCTTCCAGTATAGCCTGTGCGATAGCGCCACCAAAGTTTGGATCGGTACCTGAACCTAGTTCATCCATCAGCACCAGCGATCTGCTGTTGGCCGATTGCATGAACGTCTTCATATTTCGCAGGTGACTGCTATAGGTACTCAAATCATTTTCTATGGATTGCTGATCGCCTATATCCAGCAATATATCCTGAAATATACCGACACGCGAACGCTCCGATACCGGTATCAGCAATCCGCATTGTACCATATATTGAAGCAATCCCACCGTCTTCAAGCAAACCGATTTACCACCGGCATTCGGTCCGGAAACCAGCAGCAGGCGGTCTTGCTGATCGAGCTCTATGTTGAGTGGCACCACCTCACGTTTACCTTTCAGGCTCAGGTATAGCAGTGGATGTTTGGCCGTATACCACACCAGTTCGGGTTGCTTTTCTATCACGGGATGTTCTGCCTGTATCTCTACGGAAAGCTTCGCTTTCGCACGAATAAAATCGATTTGCGCCAGGAACTGGTATGCCGTTTTTAATGCCGGCAATTCCTGTCGGAATGCGTTTGTCAGCTCTGTGAGTATACGCACCACCTCACGCTTCTCGGAATGCTCCAGGTCGCGTATCTCGTTGTTGGCGTCCAGCATCTCCGTTGGCTCCAGGAAAACGGTTTGACCGGTAGCCGATTCATCGAGTATAAATCCTTTGAGCTTGCGTTTATGCTCAGCCTGAATCGGTATCACCACGCGCCCCTCGCGAATGGTAGGCAACGCACCTTCGGGCACCCACTTCTCTTCGACAGCGGTTCTGAATATCTGCTCGGCAAGTTTTCTCAACCGACTTTGTTCTTCACGAAGTCGCTTGCGTATTTTCCCCAGCTCAGCACTCGCCGTATCGCGCACTTGTGCTTTGTCGTCAATCTTTTCGAAGATTGTTTTGGCCAGCGCTGCCGTTACGGTTACAGGTTCCGCCAGCTTGAACAACTCAGGGTATAGCTCATGCGCTTTGCCCAGAAAAGTTTTGCAGGCCAGAATCGTTTCAAGCGAATAGGCCATGTTGAGAAACTCTTCTGCTTCCAGCCAATTGCCTTCGAGGGTAATCTTCGCTAACCATTCTGCGGGATCAAAAAAATGCCGTGCGGGAAAGGGCTCTCCCTTTTCTATGATCTGCAGAAACTCAACGTTCTGCTTCAGTAATACACGTATAAAATCGACTTCAGAGCTGAAGCGCATGCGATCAACCCATGCGGCTCCGGCATCGGACAGGCAATACGATTTCAGCTTTTGCCGTATCTGAACAAAGCCTAACTTATCTTCAAACTCACTGGGGTAAATCATTGTACTATTGCTGACGAACAGACGCGCGTTGTTCTTTTAAATTCAGCGAATCAACAAGCGCTGTATAAATTAGTTCCAAATCTTTGGGATGATCGATATAGTAATTCATAGACCTTTCGAACACAGAGTCTGGTATACCAGTCTTCTGGAAAATCTTGCCGCGCATCACTGCGAAAACCTTTTTGGCAGAGTCGTTGGTCAAATGCAGGTGATTCACTTTCTCTTCAGCCTGCAATACTTCCGAGATCGTGCTCGCCATTACTTCTTTCGATAGTATACCTTGAGGTATCTGCTCCTTCCTGGAGCACGCCCCAGTCGCCAGCATTACCAGCATCACGCTTGTTACAATGGCATAATATTTAAAACCTCTTGTCATCTTTTAATGGACATCTCCCGGCTACGGTTGGGCAAAATAATCATAAATGTTCTATTTTTGGCGGTGACCGTTATTGTTATACACGAACTGTCAAGCCACATGGATGTGTAACAATAATTTTGCCGGAGTCGTGGAATGTTATCAGTTACAGGTTAATCGTTATCCGAAAAGAGTCTCTACTAACGGATAACGATTAACCGGTAATGAATAACTTACTTTTCTGCGCTATTCTGTGAGTTCCGTGGGAACAAAAATGCATTTATTTCCCACAGAACTCACAGAATAGCACAGATAACTAATAACGTGTAACTAATAACTGATAATGTAGCTAGCAGCTCACAGCTAATTTCATATTTTCAACATGAAAGACCTGGTAAAAAAACTACGGCGATTCGAGATCCAGATACGCAAGGCCATCAATAGCCAGATGCAGGGGGATTTCCATTCCGTCTTCAAAGGAACGGGTCTCGAGTTTGACGATGTGCGCCCTTATCAATACGGCGATGATGTACGAACCATTCACTGGAATGTTTCGGCAAAAGGGCACGGTACATTTGTAAAGACCTTCCGCGAAGAAAAAGAACAAACGGTGTTCTTTATACTCGATGTGAGTGCATCAGAAGATATAGGTAGTCCGGGAAGAACAAAGGCCGATCTTGCCAAGGAAATTTGCGGTGTACTCACGTTATCAGCCGTAAAAGAATCGAGCCACGTGGGGCTCATCTGTTACTCCGATCAGAAAGAAAAATATCTCAAACCGGTAAAGGGCCACTCACAGGCGTATGAGATTATCAGTACGCTGGCACATCTTCAGCCCAAATCGCACAAAACCAATTTATCAAAAGCTGTAGCGTTTGCGTTGAATGCCATCAAGCGTAGAAGTGTGGTGATCCTGATTTCTGATTTTATCGATGATGGATATTTTGATAACCTGCGGGCACTGGCCAAACGTCATGACCTGGTAATGATTCATGTAAGCGACAAACGGGAAACGCGCTTACCCAAGCTTGGCATTATACCGGTGCTTGATAAAGAGAGCAACCGCACACTCTGGATCAATACATCATTTGGTGATTTCCGGGAGAAAATCGGCAAACGTCATGATGCACGCAAAGCCGAACTGCAAAGCTTTAGCCGCAAGCATGAGATCAATTTTATATCGCTGGATACAGAAGAAGACTATGTGCCGAAACTTCTGCGTTTATTTAAAGTACGGAATAAATCCCTGAAGACAACATGATTGGAACGATCGTACCGCATATCAGGATTTACTATATATACATTGTTGTTATCATCGGTTGCCTGGCAGCAACACAGTGCACGTATGCGCAACAAAATCAAGCGGCCGAAAAACCGAATGTTAAAGTTACCGGTGGATTTATTGAAGACAGTCTTTACATCGGCAAGCCTATACGCTTTTATCTTACCGCGCACTATCCTGAAGCGTTGGACATTGTATTCCCCGACTCTGCTTACGACTACAAGCCTTTTGAATACGACAGCAAGCGCTATGTGCCAACTTCTACCGAAGACGGCATCAGCTACGACAGTGTTATCTATAGCATCAGCACGTTCGAGATCGATCGCCAGCAATATTTAAGTTTGCCGGTATTTCAACTTCTCAATAAAGACACGGTAACCTATCGTTCAGCACAAGACACGATCCTGGTAACACAATTGGTAAATTTTAAAGTAGATACAATTGCCATTGATAAATTACCAATGCGCGCCAGCACAGCGTATCACGATGTGCCAGGACAATTTAACTATCCGGTATTTATAGCAGCGATGGCTGCCTTGCTGGTCATTATAGCGGTAGTTTGGTTTGTATTCGGTAAAAAGATCCGCAGGCATTTCCGTATCCGGAACATGGTGGCAGCACATCGTAAATTCCAGGAAAGTTATGCGCGTGAACTCACGGCGTTGCAGAATGCATTTTCATCTGTTTCCACCGAGGCCGCACTGGCCCACTGGAAACTATATATGGAACAACTGGAGGCACGCCCCTATACCAAGCTTACTACCCGCGAGGCACGCAATTTCTTTCAGGATGACAGACTGATCAAAAATCTTCAGACGATTGATGGAGCGATCTATGGACACACCGCTAATGTGATTGAACCACTGGAGAGTCTGAAAGCAGTTGCCGATCAACGGTTCCACTCAAAACTACAGGAGATAAAGCATGGATAACGATTTTCTAGCGTGGTATTCTCCGGACTGGTTCACACCTTCTACATTCCGTTCGTTTACGTGGGAGCATCCTGTCTTTTTATACCTGCTCATGGCAGCGCCTATCATCTTTATACTTCGCTGGCTGCTGCGGTATAAATTCAACCAGAAATTGCCAGTAGCGGTTACACAAAAAGATTTTTATACATCGCCGGTAAACTATATACGCATCCTTCCGGAATTACTTTTGCTGTTTGTACTGATGCTTGTACTACTGGGACTGGCACGTCCGCAGAAGACCAATGAAAAAGTGGAGCAATGGACAGAAGGTATAGATATTATGATTGCGCTGGATATATCGCAGTCGATGATGATTGAAGATTTTACACCGAACCGGCTGGAAGCTGCCAAAGAAGTAGCACGTAACTTTATCAACGGTCGCGTGCAGGATCGTATCGGGTTAGTAGTATTTGCCGGCGATGCCTTCTCCATGTCGCCACTCACTACCGACTACGAACTGCTCCGCTCCTATCTCAACGATATAACTTTTGAGTTGATTGAAACCAAGGGCACAGCCATTGGTAGTGCCATGGCTGTGGTGACGAACCGCATGAGCGAGTCAACGGCAAAATCAAAAGTATGTATTCTGCTAAGTGACGGTGAAAATACATCCGGAAATATAGATCCGATCACCGCTGCCGATTTGGCCAGTGCTTACGGTATAAAGATCTATACCATTGTAGTGGGTAAAGAAGGCCTGGTTCCCTATGGCAAAGATTTCTTCGGAAGACCGCAGATGATCGAGAACACGATTGATGAAACGACGATGCGCAAGATGGCCGACATTGGTGGCGGCCAGTTTTTCCGCGCTACCGATAACAAAGCACTGGAGCAAGTCTTCTCGCGCATCGACAAATACGAAAAAGCCGAAATAAAAGAAACACGCTTCAAAGACACCTCCGATTACTACATGGTATACCTGCAGTGGGCGATCGCATTGTTCCTGCTGTGGCTACTGCTGAAGTCTACGTTTGTTACAAACGTATTGCAGGATTAGCCGTGAGCTTCGAAGAGCTACTAGCCGCTGGCGGCAGGCTGCTGGCTGGTATTTGTAAATGCTACAATTGTACTGCTATATCTTGAGTGTCTTCTTTAATGGCTTATTGCATTTCCCACAGCCAGTAAGCTCTTATTTTGACTCCGCTGGATTTTCCAGCAGCTAGCGGCCAGAAGCCAGCAGCCTCTCAAAGCTCATAACTCAAAACTCGCAGCTATTTCTCAATGCGGTATATTATCAGGAAACAAAATAAGCCTTCCGGCAAAAATTACCAGTACGATGCCCAGCAGAATATTCATCACACGAATTACGGAGGGGGTCATGATGAGGCGAAGGCGGTCTGCAAGTTTTGCTTTGATAACATCGGTAGTAAATACGGTGCAGACGATCGTTGCGAAGAATATAGCAGCTTCCTGGTTGGTGTTATATCCTAACTGAGTGGTGGCAACACCTACGGTGGCTATCCAGAAAAATAATACCATCGGGCTGAGTCCATTGATGATAAAGCCTTTTGCTGCCAATCTGATCCAGCTGCGGGCTTCTATTTTTTTGGGATCGTAGTGCGCCAGCTTTTTACTTTTTACCAGCAGGTAATACAATCCGAACAACAGCAGCACAATACCTCCGCCATAGGCCAGGTAGTGCCTGAAATGGGCGGCCTGCATGAATTGCACCAGCCCGAGATACGATACGAATATATACAGTGCATCGCTGAGTGAAACACCCATAGCAACAAACACACCGCTCATAAAGCCGCGCTCAATACTGGTTTGAATGATCGTAAAGAAAACCGGCCCGATCAGAAATGCGAGTACAATACCGGAAATGATTCCGTTAAGAATGATATCCATTCGAATGATTTTGGAGGAAATTTTTCCAATCGTCTAACTGGGCGTTTTTCATTACGCGTGGAAATTTATTCTGCCCTCCTACCTTGCCTTTTGATTCCATCCAGTTATAGAATGTCTTTACCGGCAGCACATCTACCAATACTTCTTTCAACGCAGCACTTCGCTCCACAGCATAGTCATCATTCAGCTCTTTCAGGTGCAGATCGATCTTTTCCTTCAGTGCTTTTGCATCCACCGTATCATCGGTACCGATAAACCAGTGGTGAGCAAACAACGAGCCGTGTGGTATACCCGCTACGGTAAACTCCGGAATATTGATATTAAAGTCGTTAGCAACAAGTTCAATAGCTTTGTTCATGTTATCCACCGAAAGGTGTTCTCCACATAAACTCAGGAAATGTTTCGTGCGGCCGGTGATCACAATCTCGCTTTCTTCGAGCGAAGTAAATTTGATCACATCGCCAATCAGGTAACGCCACGCACCTGCACATGACGACAGCAGAATGGCATACTCTTTTCCTTCTTCTACTTCATCGATCATCAACGTTTCTGCATCGGAGCTGATCTCGCCATTGGCATCAAAGTTCTTTGCTTCAAAAGGTACAAACTCATAGAATATACCATTGTTCAATACCAGTCGCATAGTACGTCTGTTCGGGTATGCCTGAAACGCAATAAAGCCTTCTGATGCCAGGTATGTTTCAATGTAAAATATAGGACGGCCGAGAAGTTTTTCAAATCCTTTTCTATATGGATCGAACGAAACGCCACCGTGCACATATACCCGCAGGTTCGGCCATATATCGTGAATGTTCTTGACCTTATGATACTGGATGATTTTCTCCATGAGTATCTGTATCCAGGCCGGTACACCTACAATGATACCGATGTCCCACTCATTCGCTTTGCGTGCTATCTCGTCCAGCTTGGCATCCCAGTTACGGGTGCGTGCTATTTTTTTCCCGGGTTTGTAGAAGTGCTGGAACCAGAATGGAAGGCGTGCAGCCTGAATACCGCTGAGGTCACCTTCAAAGAAACTTCCTTTATGGTTAAGGTGTGTGCTGCCTCCCAGCATTAATATACCTGCTTCAAAAAGTTCGGGGGCAAGATCGTATTTCGAAAGGGTCAGGATCTGACGTATACTCGTTTTACGAATAGCCTGCGTCATGTCCTTTGTTACCGGTATATATTTGGAAGAAGCTTCTGAAGTACCGGAACTGAGCGCAAAGTATTTTACACGACCGGGCCAGCATACATTCTTCACCCCTTTCTGCGCAAGCTTCCACCAGTCGCCATACATTTTGTTATAGGCATGAATGGGTACATGGTTCTTATAACGCTTATAAAATTCCTTGTCGCCTTTACGGAAACCACTCAGGATATCTGCAAAATTATAATGCTTGCCAAACTCGGTCTGACTGGCCGCGATCAGCAGCTCTTTCAATTCTTTTTTTTGCAGGTCGAATGGCGAAGTATACTCTTGCTCGAGCATTTCCCGTAACCGGATTCCTTTTTTCAGCAACGTACCCAGGATCGCCATATTTTTGCGTTAGCTTTGGTGGTTTAAATGCCAAAAATAGGAATGAATTAACCATTCACAAAGCCGATGTAACAAAGAAGGCATCCATGGCACACAGCACCCATAAAACGCATGAGTATACAGACCAACCTTGAAACTTTTCGAAGCAATTTAACAGCTAATTGTCAGTTGATTGCGGTGAGTAAAACGCAACCCGTGGAAGCCATTCGCGAAGCGTACGATGCCGGGCAACGTGTGTTTGGTGAGAACAAAGTACAGGAGCTGGTGCCTAAATACGAAGCACTTCCCAAAGACATACAGTGGCACCTCATCGGCCACCTGCAAAGTAACAAAGTGAAATACATCGCTCCCTTTGTTCACCTCATACACTCTATTGATAGCCTCAAACTTTTGGAGGAAGTGAACCGGCAGGCGATCAAAGTATCCCGTACGATTAACTGTCTTTTGCAACTGCACATTGCCACCGAAGAAACGAAATTCGGTTTTTCAGAAGAAGAGGTAACAGAAATGCTGGCTTCGGATGCATTCGGAAAGTTAACCAACATCCGCATTACAGGACTTATGGGCATGGCTTCTTTTACGCAGAATGAAGAACAGATCCGCCAGGAGTTTCGCAGCCTGAAAATCTTCTTCGAAAAACTCAAAGCTGCTTCTCAACCTCCGTCAGTTACCATGAAAGAACTCTCGATGGGCATGAGCAGCGATTATAAAATTGCCATGGAAGAAGGGAGTACAATGATTCGCGTAGGCACTGCTATATTTGGCCATCGTAATTATCCGGCATAAATAAACGGTATATATTTCACCTGAACAGTTCTATAAACTATATGAATCAACGTACCACATTATTATCGGCTGCTGTGCTGGGAGGTTTAGCGGTGGGTCTGGGTGCATTTGGTGCACATGCACTGAAACCCATTTTACTGCAAAACGGCAGAGTAGAAGTATATGAACTGGCTACGCGCTACCAGTTTTATCACACACTGGCTTTGCTGGCCGTGGGCATTTTACAGCATTGGTATAGCAACAAGCAATTGCAATACGCTTCATTTTGTATGCTCACCGGTACGGTGCTGTTCAGCGGCAGTTTGTACCTGCTGAGTTTTATATCCTTCAGCTTACTGGGCCCCATCACCCCCATTGGCGGAGTGTTCCTGATTATGGGGTGGGTCTTCCTGTTGGTAGGTATATATAAAAAATAAAGGTCTCGTGCGAGACCTTTATTTCAATACTTGAATGCTTGTGCGATCAGCTTATTGAGGCTGTTCTTTCTTTTCTACAACTTGCGTAGTGAAAGATATTTTGGCTTCATCCGAGTTGGCTGCATTGGAAACAATAGTAACCACTTTATCCTGACGGCCGATCTTGCCAGCGCTGTTGAATGCAATGGTGATCTCGCCTTTGCCACCGGGTTGAATCGGATCGCGCGGCCAGCCTTTTGGCGTTGTACATCCGCAGGTAACCTGAACATTGGTGATGATCAGCGGCTCATTACCAGTATTGGTAAATTTGAAAACCTGCTCAACTTTATCACCCTGAACAATCTGACCGAAGTCATGTGTCTTCTTTTCAAATGTGATAACGGGACCTTTAGCCTTTGACACGGGTGCCTGGGCGAAAGCACTTGCCACCAATCCCAGCATAACCACTAAAAACAAATACTTCTTCATACCTTATTTTTTTTCAAATTTAAACACTTCATCTCAACAATTTTGCCAGAATAGACGAAATTTCTGACATATATCGGACTTTAATTGTGACTTTAAACGCACAGATGAATTAACCAATAACGTAACCGGAATGGACACAGAAATCGCCAGAGTTTATGGAAACCGGGTCAGGATAAGAGTTTGCGGGTTATGCTGGCACACGGATAAATTGTTAATGGTGAATCATAAATTTCTGAATGAAAGCGATTTCTGGGCTCCACCGGGCGGTGGTGTTGAATTAGGTGAGTCGCTGGAAGATGCCCTGAAGCGTGAGTTTCAGGAGGAAACCAACCTCATTGTAAAGCCGGGCAAATTCATCTTCGGCTGCGAATTTATCCAGTCGCCACTGCACGCTATCGAATTATTTTTTGAAGCCACACGCCTGTCGGGCGATCTGCAGACGGGTAAAGATCCGGAGCTTCCGCTCATCCAGGGTGCCGCTTTTTTCACAATCGAAGAGATTCGCGCTTTGCCACCGGATCAGGTACACGGCATTTTTAAACTGGTGAAAGACGCCAACGACCTCCGAACCCTCAATGGGTTCTACAAGCTTTAATTCGCGTTTCTGAAGCCTCCACCTTGTGATTTACCCGCTAAAATCTTTATTATTGCAGAGAACCTTGGCTATACATTTGGTTCGCCCTTGGTATAACTGACAAGCGGAAAAACTGGAACTACTTTGCAAACGACTACGCTCAACTATAAGCTCATCAAAAAAGTAAGAGATGAACGCTTTGATGAAGAGTACATTCATCAATATCATCTGCTGATTCATCTGGGTACGCGCGACTTTCAAATATGTGTGATTGATCCGGACGACAACCGGGTGCTCCTGCTGGAAGATTTCGTTTTACCGAATCTTACTTCGCACGAAGAATTGCTATACCTCCTCGATCAGCTTTTCGATTCGCACGCGCTGCTAAAAGCCGGCTTCTGGAAAAAAATCAAGATATCGCTCAAAAGCCAGAAATTTGTGCAGGTGCCTCAGGCATTGTTTGCCGAAGAATCCATGGCCGATTATCTCAAGTTCAATGCCCATGTCGATCCGCTGAAGGAAGATTTCCTTTGCACTACCAACCCTGCCACACAGGCTGTAACGGTATTTGCTGTTAATAAAGATTTAAAGAACTGGCTCGATGGGCTATATCCCAACAAGCAGCCTGTTTTCACGCACCAGTCGGCAGCGCTGATCGAAGGAACGCTGAAAGCATCTTTATCCCGCAACGACAATCCGCTATATATATACGTAGACCGTTTCAAGTTACATATACTCTCGTGCCGCGATGGCAAGCTGATTTACTACAACCAGTTTGCAATCAAGGAATTTTCCGATTACGTAAAGTATATCATGCTGGTCATGAAGTCGCTCAACATGGATCAGCAAACCAGTCAGGTTATACTCTGGGGCTATATCGGCAAAAATTCACCACACTATCACGAGCTATACAAGTATATCAGCAACGTGATCTTCGGTAATCGCCCTGAAAACTTAACGTTCAATTATTCATTCGATGAAATACAGGATCACCATTTCTTTGATCTTTACAGTATTCATCTGATGGAATAACTCTATGAGCAAACGTATCGCCCTTTTTCCCGGATCGTTCGATCCTTTTACCAAGGGTCATGAAGATATTGTGCTTCGCGGGCTGCAGGTATTCGATGAGATTATTGTAGCCATCGGGTATAACAGTGCCAAGAGCAACCGCTACTTTGCCATCGACATGATGATTGAGAAGATCCAAATGGCGTTTCAGAAATATCCCAACATCAAAGTATTAACCTACTCAGAGCTCACGGCTGAATTTGCCCGTAAGCACGGTGCCCAGTTTTTGCTGCGTGGCTTACGCAACACCACCGACTTTGAGTATGAGAACAGTATATCGCAGGTAAACCGTAAACTTTATGGCGACCTGGAATCTGTTTTCCTGATTACCACGCCTCAATTAGCATGGATCAGCTCTTCCATCATCCGCGAAGTACACAAATATGGCGGTGATGTTAGTCAGTTCTTACCGTATAAACTTTAGGAAAAACATACCGGAACGAACCGATATATCTGCATTGATCACCTGGTAGATTTCTCTTCTACCATTTCGTAATATTTTTCAATTACGTAGTTAATGGATTTATAGGAATGCTCCAAAGCATGGTATACTTCCTTGCGATTCATCCAACGCACTTCCTCTATATCTTCTTCCACGGCCGGTTGCATGCGTGAGTCATCGAGCAGGTCCATTACGTACCAACGCGTCTTTTTGATCATCGCGTTTTTATTCATGGTATAGGTATGCCATGTGGTACAGATCTTTTTGCCCAGGCGCACATTTACGTTGCACTCCTCCTCTACTTCGCGTACAGCCGTTTCTTTGTAGCGCTCGCCTTTTTCCTTTTTGCCTTTCGGCAGATCCCACTTCTTCATGCGGTAGATCATCAGGAACTTGTCTTTCTTGCGGATAACACCTCCGGCAGCTTTCACCACTTTGAATTTGCTTCGCAGATGTGCCTTGATCGCATCATAATCCGTAACCGACAGCGTTAGCGACAAAACTCCCGTGGGTACTTTTGAATCTATAAATCCGAGAACCACATCCAGATCATAAACGCCTACATTCTTGATCCATACATGGTGGATCAACGATGCCTGCGTGATGGGAGCTTGTATAGCATCAAGCGTGTGATTAATACGGCCTGCATCGGGCGTCTCTGTAGATTTTAGAATTCTGACAGGAATGTCGTTAATGAAAATGATCATACCATACGATTTTTACGCCCTCACCTTGCCGCAAAAGAATAAATTATTTGGAAGCTGGCAAGGAGTTTATAAAAGATTTTTCTTGCCACACATACGATCATCGATTCAAGCTTGCCAACACATTCTTTCTTGCGCTACGCTTCGGCATTTTCTTTTATGCAGGAACAGATTTTAGTGATAACTTTCGGTTCTATGCCAATCTTAAAAGTACAAGAACAGACCGCTGGTAAAGTAGCGTCTATGCTGCTTCAAATCCAGGCTATTAAACTCAATACACAAAAACCTTTTACATGGGCATCGGGATGGAAATCGCCGATCTATTGCGATAACCGGTTGTCACTCTCCTATCCGGAGGTACGCACTTCCATTCGCGAAGGTCTCATACAAGCCATTAAAGAAAATTTCTTTTCGGTTGAATCCATTGCAGGGGTCGCTACGGCAGGCATTGCGCAAGGTGCACTGGTAGCGGAAGCGATGAACCTTCCGTTCCTCTATGTCCGTCCGAAACCAAAAGATCACGGTATGGAAAACCTGATCGAAGGAAAGATCACAAAAGATCAAAAAGTAGTAGTCATCGAAGACCTCGTATCTACCGGAGGCAGCTCACTCAAAGCTGTACAGGCACTTCGTGAAGCCGGCTTCAACGTATTGGGCATGGTATCGATATTCAACTACGGTTTTGATATCGCAACACGAAATTTCTACGAAGCCAACACTTCTTTGATCAGCCTGAGCGACTATAGCTACCTGATCAATTACGCACTCGACAAAAACTATATAAACGATGACCAACTGATCTCACTCAAAGCATGGCGCGTTGATCCTGCAAACTGGAAACCGTGAGAAAGGCTGCAGGCTTCTAGCTGCTGGATGAGAGGTATATAGAAAGCTGCGAGCTTTGAGCTTATAGCTATGAGATGGTAGCCGTTAATTGTTATCCCCTAATGGAAATGTATAGTTTCATAACGGGTAAATTAACATTCCCCTACTTCAACACATCAACACTCAAACACATCAACACT
>NZ_DAIQRQ010000069.1:0-1623 GCF_036786105.1 Ohtaekwangia sp. | reverse complement strand
GGGTAAATTAACATTCCCCTACTTCAACACATCAACACTCAAACACATCAACACTTCCTAAACACGTAAACACATAAACACGCTAAACACCTTTTCTCCTACCTCAAAGAGCAATAGCTCGGACAACAATCTTCCGGAGTTGCCGCTGCGCTCGCACATTGTGGTGGTTGGTGCCGGGGCTTTTGGTGGATGGTCGGCGCTATATTTACTGCGACAAGGATATAGCGTTACGTTGGTAGATGCCTGGGGACCGGGTAACTCCCGGGCAAGCTCGGGTGATGAAACCAGAGTAATACGATCTACTTACGGGAGCAACGAGGTATATTTCGATTTCAATGTACGCGCGCTTACGTTGTGGAAAGAGAATGAGGGTCTGTTTCAGAAAAAATTATTTTTCAATACGGGCGTGCTGTGGTTTTGCTACGAAGATAAAACACCACTGGTAGACGATTCTATACCTTATGCGAAGAAGCATGGTATGGAATATGAAAAGTTGAATCATGAGGAATTAACGAAACGCTTTCCCTTTGTTCATACGGACGATCTCCACCATGCCTACTTCGATTCCTTCGGTGGTTATCTGAAAGCGAGAGAAGCCTGTCAGGCTGTATGCGAACAATTTGTAAAGGAAGGCGGTGAATATATACAGGCGCATGTTGAACCGGGTGCTATAGATCATCAGCAACTCAACAGGATCAAACTCTCCAACGGACAATCGCTCCAAGGTGACCTATATCTTTTTGCCTGTGGCTCCTGGCTAGGAAAAATATTTCCGGATATATTGCAGCAGGTCATCACCTGTACCAAACAGGAAGTATATTACTTCGGTGTACCGTCACAACACGCCGCGGCATTTGATGCTTTTCCGGTGTGGATTGATGTGGATGGTAAAGATTTTTACTACGGCATTGCAGGTAACGCACACCGAGGTTTCAAAGTTGGTGTGGATATTCGTGGTGAAGCGTTTGATCCTACACAAGGCGAGCGTATGGTTACACCGGGTGTATTGGCAAAGGCCCGTAATTTTCTGGTACATCGTTTCCCGTTGCTGAAAGATGCACCACTGCTGGAGAGCAGAGTGTGTCCGTATGAAAATTCTCCGGATGGAAATTTCATTTTCGAAGTACATCCGGAAGCTTCCAATATATTTTTATTGGGTGGAGGCTCCGGTCATGGGTTTAAACACGGCCCGGCTGTTGGCGAAATGGTTGCGCAGGTTATAGCAGGCAAAATTACTCCTCCTGGTATATTTCGAAGAGTGCTTTAGACCGTTATCGGTTACAGATTAACCGTTACCAGACTATTCCTGATAACGATTAACTATCCAGCGGCCTGCAGCTCCTCACCTGTTCACTCTGCCAGTCTCCAAGAACGAAGTTGTAAGCTCATTGAGCACTTTTACCTTGTGACTGAAGTCGCCTTTAATCTGATCGCGAATCTTTTGCATGTTCTCCAAAAGATCATTCGTATCGTCTGGTAAGGCTTCTTCCAGGTATTCGCGAATGCGTTTTGATATGGTAGGCGATTTTCCATTGGTAGAAACACCTATTTTCAGATTTCCTTTTGTCACTACTGATCCGAGGTAAAAGTCACACAGATCGGGTGTATCAGCCACGTTGATGA
>NZ_DAIQRQ010000068.1:0-26367 GCF_036786105.1 Ohtaekwangia sp. | reverse complement strand
GCACCCAGATCGCTTGTGCTTACACCGCTCTGTGCGGATAGTATCGCTGTACGCAACTGGAGCCTCTACAATCCAAATGAAGGTGTAAATGTTTTAGTGAATTGGGAATTGCTGTATGCTCCCGGGTATCACGGAACATTTATAGCGGCTCCGGGCTACACAACGTTTTCTACTCCGAATGTTATAAATCCGAATACGATCAAGATCACTTGGAACGATGGCATTACCGGAATCAAAAATATAGTGCGCGGTGCATCGGCAGAATTATGCAATCCACCGGCTTGTGTAGTGGCTTCCGGTGTTGTTACCTATCACCAGGGGCTGCAGAAAGATGGAGCCCCTGTGCCTGCATACTATAGCGATGCAACGCAGGCACTGGGCGAACCCGATGCCAATGATACTCCCTACTCACCACCCCGGTATTTCTCACTCGGCTATAGTGGTTTTATCGTGCTGCAACTTAGCAGTAATGTAGCGGATCAGCCGGGCAATGACCTTTTTGTACATGAAACTTCGTATGGCGATCCTTCCTTCTCCAGTCACCCGGAGAAAGCAGAAGTGTTTGTATCGCAGGAGAGCTCACAGTGGGTTTCCCTGGGACTTACCGGTTCATCTCAGCACTGTAACGAACCGCTCGATCATGCCTTTGATCTCGCGGGGAAGCTAACCTGGTGCCGCTATATCAAGATTGTAGATAAGACTGACCGACACGCGAAGATACTGACACCGATCACCTGTCTGCCAACGGCCTACAACGCTTTTAACAATGCATCCAACGGATATGATGTAGATGGTGTAACCTGCGGAAGCTATACTGGCCCGGCAGGATTAGCAGCCGCACGCAGCGAAGCGCCGGTAATTCCATCCAGCGGGTTGAGCAATGCTATATATCCGAATCCTGTGAACGATATATTGACGGTCGATTTTTCGCAGGAGGGAGAATTTGCATTACCGGAAGATGGAAACATCCGCCTCGACATTCACGATCTTAACGGCAAGCCTATGTATCAGAAACTTCATACACTGGATGCCACCTGGAAAACACAGTGCGATGTAACTGCCTTCAAACAAGGCGTGTTCATTCTGCGGGTGCAGACGAAAGGTGTTTCAAGGTTCTATAAATTTGTCAAGTACTAGCGCCATTCAACATCTTTATCTATAAACACAGAAGCCATCGCGACCGATGGCTTCTGTTTCTTTACAAGAATATACATACTAAATATCGCCAAGCTGCGGGCGGATAATGATCTCCTCTACCACACTACGATCAGAAAGACTGTAGGCTCCCCATACAGCATCAGCTACATCTTCCGGTTTCATGAAACGTTCTTCCGGCAAATCAACACCTTCCCAACTGGCTGTGAGCGTGGCCCCCGGCATAATGGCGGTAACACGAATGTTGAAGGACTTCAATTCTTCACGAAGGCACTTGCTAAATCCAAGCAGTGCAAACTTGCTGATTGCATACGATCCTCCGTTGGGATATGCCTTGATGCTGGCGATGGAACACATGTTAAATATATAGCCTTGCTTCCGATCGCGCATGCCGCCTGCAAGACCTCGCGTAGTATGATAGGCACTATACAAGTTAGCATGAATCATGCTCTCCAAAGTTCCATCCGGCTCCGTGGAGATATCACCCGGTATAAAATAGCCTGCATTGTTTACCAGTATATCTACCGGTTGTTGAAGACCGGTAACAAACGAACAAAATTTCTTTACCTCTTCGCGATCGGCCATATCGGTACAGCGAGTCCGCACCTTCACCGTGTATGCAGCCTCTATCCTGCGCTTCAATTCATCCAGGTCTTTCTCATTTCGTGCGCAGGTAACGATATCAAAACCTTGCGCTGCAAATTTTTCTACAATGGCCCGGCCAATGCCTTTGGTTCCCCCGGTTACTACAATGAGTTTATTCATAGCTGGATGTCAGATGTTTAAGTATACAACAGAAGCTTCCGGAGGTTCTTCTCCTGTCTTCTGCGATGTGCCTGCAAATCTGAAACTTGCACGCTAAAAATCCTTATGCTGCGGATGTTTTAATTTCAATTATCTTAGCGAGATTAAAGAGGCTTCTGTCGTAAATGCAAGTATGATAACAGAGATCGGTAAGTATTTTTTATTCCTGGGCCACCTGTTCACCAACCGTGAGTCGTTCAAAACCTACTATAACCTGGTGATGGAAGAATGCGTGAGCATTGGCCTCGGGTCGGTTTTTCTGGTAGCACTGGTATCCACATTTATGGGAGCCGTAACCACGGTGCAGACGGCCTATAACATGGTAAGTGACCTTATTCCCGACTATGTAATTTCACAGGTAGCCCGCGAGATGATCGTACTCGAACTCGCTCCCACCATTATAGCGGTGATCTTTGCCGGTAAAGTGGGCTCCAGCATGGCCAGCGGACTCGGCACCATGCGCATTACCGAGCAGATCGATGCACTGGAAGTAATGGGGATCAATTCAATCTCATACCTGGTATTACCCAAGATCATTGCTTCGCTATTGATGTACCCGATGCTGGTAATCATTGCCGGTGTGTGTGCCATGGTGGGCGGATATTTTGCCGGCACCATGACAGGCGTAATTACTCCCAACGACTATATATATGGGTTGCGTTCCGGTTACAATGAATTTACCGTGACCTTCGCGCTTATCAAGTCCGTTGCATTTGCTTTCCTCGTGTCGTCTATCTCTTCTTACAAGGGCTATAATACGCAGGGCGGTGCACTCGAAGTGGGTGTATCAAGTACAAAAGCAGTTACCAGCAGCGTGATCGCTGTACTGGTCTCCGATTATTTACTTGCTCAACTCTTACTCGGAAAATGATCAAGATACAAAGCATAACAAAATCCTTTGGCGACAAACTTGTGCTGAACGATGTAACGGGCACTTTCGAAAAAGGAAAACCGAACCTGATCATTGGCGCCAGCGGTACCGGTAAAAGTGTATTGCTGAAATGTATTGTAGGCCTGGCAAAACCTGACCACGGACAGGTGTTCTATGATGGCCGCGACTTTTATGCAGGCGATCGCGATCTGAAAATTGAAGTCCGCCGGGAGATCGGTATGCTCTTCCAGGGCGGAGCGCTGTTCGACTCCAAGAATGTAGAACAAAATGTAATGTTCCCGCTGGATGTACTCACCAAGATGAAACAGGATGAAAAGATCGAGCGTGTTAATTTTTGTTTGAAGCGCGTGGGCCTTGAAAATGTAAACAAGAAAATGCCATCTGAGATAAGTGGTGGTATGAAGAAACGCGTGGGCATTGCGCGTGCTATCGTCAATAATCCCAACTACCTCTTCTGCGATGAACCTAACTCCGGCCTCGACCCGCAGACTTCTGTATTGATCGATGACCTGATCCAGGACATCACCCAGGATTTCGAAATGACCACTGTGGTGGTTACTCACGATATGAACTCCGTGATGGGTATAGGTGAAAAGATCATGTTCATCTACAAAGGCCAAAACCTCTGGGAGGGTAACAAGAACGACATCACCCATTCCGGTATTAAAGAGCTCGATGACTTTGTTTTTGCAAACAAGGTTATGAATAGCCTGCGGGAGAAATAGGTTTGAAATGGCTGCTGGCTTATAGCTTCCAGCTGCTAGCAGTGTGTGAGTGAGAAGGGCGCGTGTTACTTCATGTGCAGTCAGGTGTTTCAACTGACTGAGCGCAAAAAATAACCGAGCGAGGTATAAACATAAACATCACGAAACATATTGCCAGTAGCTGACAGCCTGAAGCCAGCAACCAAAATACTCGCAGCTCGTAACTCACAACTCGCAGCTATCTATACTCTGCTTCGCTCCGTATTTCTACGGATACTCTACTAGGTGATAATTTAACTTTAAGGTAAACCGGCTGGCAGTCGAAATCATGGTAAAGTATTTTTCTTTACATCATGAATCGGATCACGTTCAATGACGAAGCGGAAGCTCTTTCTTCTCTGCAAAGAGGTAACGCAAAGGCATTTGAATATTTGTTTGAGCGCTATCATGCCAGGTTATTTATATACTGCTTTCGGTTGGTGAAGTCTAAAGATCAGGCCGATGAGATTGTGCAGGAGACTTTCATAAAAGTATGGAACGCACGCGAGCGGTTCGATCCTCAATATTCCTTCCAGGCATTTTTATTCAAAATAGCTTTTAACTCCGTTCTCGATTTTCAGCGCAAGGTGGCGCGCGATGCTGTTATGCAGAAAGAAATTTCAGCACGCATACAACAATCGCACAACCGCACCGAAGACGAACTCATCTATAAAGACCTCGAACTTCTCAGTAAACAAGCCATCGAACAGATGCCGGAACAACAGCGGCTGGTATTTGAGCTGAGCCGCGAAAAAGGAATGTCGCACGAAGAGATCGCCACAACACTCGGTATATCTTCCAACACCGTTAAAGTACACATCTTCAATTCCCTCAAGCACATTCGCAGCTATTTGCAGCAGAATACGGATGTATCGTTTGTTATTATACTAACTTTTCTGGCGCAAGTGAAGAAATAGTTAAGAACCGCCTGGTTGTTCGTTACAGGTTATCCATTAATTTAACAATAGCAAAATTCTTTGTGTACCCCTATATCTGCTTGCGTTTATGTGCAACTGGATTTTCTCAGATAACGATTAACGTGTAACGGATAACCGATAACGGCTCCGTCACATTGCAGCAATCTTTTATTAACAATTTCTTAACCACACATGACTAATACCCGCCCTATGCCTCAGGCGTAATAGAGGCGTATGGAACATAACAGCGAAGGCTACATTGCGATAGAGGCATTAATCAAAAAATATATTGACAACACCATTACAGCAGCGGAGCTTGGCATACTCCATGGTATATTTAGTAATCCTGCATACGAAGTCCACCTAAAAGCGGTATTGGAAAATGTGTGGAATACCATTCCGGAGGATGCACAACTTCGTGCGGGACATCGCAAGCTTCTCGCCGAAAATATAAAAGCTGCTATCGCTGATCAGGAACGGCCCGTTCGCAGCCAGGCGAATCTTTACTGGCGCATGGCTGCGGTAATTTTATTGCTTATTATTTCATCGTTCCTGCTATTCCAGAATACAATTCGTGATCTCGTTTATCCGCCACAGCTTACCGAAATATATACCAAAGCCGGTGAACGCACGAAGGTGATATTACCTGATGGCACAACGGTATGGCTCAATGCCCAAAGTCATCTCACCTATCCCGACCGATTCAAGTACAACAGTCGCAACATTGCCCTTACGGGAGAGGCCTTCTTTAACGTAACGCCCAATACCGATGCACCGTTTACCATTACTACCGGAGATTTACAAACCACAGTACTTGGCACTTCTTTTAACATACGCAGCTATAGCGATGAACCATTTCGCATGACCGTTGCCACGGGAAAAGTACAAGTAAAATCGGCAACACAAACCATTCGGGTAAATGCTTTACAGCAAACGACCTACTTCCCTGGTCGCGGTTTCTCAGCAGTAGAGACCGTTGCACCTGATGAAGCTATGGCGTGGACAGAAGGCACACTGGTGCTGAATAATAAAACTTTTGAAGAAGTAGCACGCATACTAGAGCGCTGGTATAATGTAAAGATCACGTTTACCAACGATACGCTGAGAAATTGCAAACTGATGGGCGAGTACGAGTATACGCATCAATCTTTACCGGCTGTGCTTCATGCGCTTCAATTTATACTTGGCTTTGAATATGAAGAACACAACGGCACGATCGTGATCCGCGGTGACGGCTGTTAATCTTAAACGATACGCATGTCAAACACCACCTGATAAAAAGATAAAGCAGAAACATAGTGTCTCTGCTTTTCTTAAAGGAGAAACAAGCGGGTAAAACTTTGGTCGGTCGCCCCGGTTTGTTCCTCCTGGTTAATAGAGTTCATCAACCTAATCAAAAATATGAAAAAAACACTACTAAAAGCAGTGCTTGATATGTCGTGCTTATTACTCAGGATATTGACAATACTATGTATCTTCTCAGGTTTAGCCATGGCACACGAAGGAAATGCCCAGCGCATGAGCGATGTTTTTATATCACTCGACCTGAATGGTGCCTCCATCACGGAATCGTTTGGAATGATTGAAGCCAAAACTTCCTTCCACTTCAGCTACGATAAAGCTTTGGAACAAAATGATGTTACGCTGACGCTCACGTTTCAAAAAGCATCGGTAGAACAAATACTGAATACCATTGCATCGCGCACCGGTCTTCGTTTTAAACAGGAAGAAAATACCATCCTGGTAAACGCCCGCAATATGAAAAGCGATGCAGGTGCTGTAAATGAAACGGTACAAATGATCATTCACGGCAAGATCGTAGATGCTTCCACGCAGGAGCCACTGCCCGGAGTAAATATACTTGTGAAGGGAACCACGCGTGGAACGTCAACCGACAGCCAGGGTAATTTCTCGATTGAAGTACCCGATGCTAACAGTATACTTGTATTTTCCTTCATTGGGTATATATCGCAGGAAATTGTATCCGGCAATCGCACCACGCTGGATGTAGCACTTGCACCCGATATGCAGGCATTAGGTGAAGTAGTAGTAATCGGTTATGGCGCATTAGAGAAAAAAGATCTTACTACTGCTGTATCATCATTGAAAGCAAAAGACCTCATAAACCAACCTGTTACCAGTTTCGATCAGGCTATGATCGGAAAGATGGCCGGTGTGCAGGTATCACAAACAACCGGTGCACCGGGCGGCAACATTAACATTCGCGTGCGCGGTGCCAAGTCTATTACAGCCGGTAATGATCCGCTTTATGTGATCGATGGCGTGCCACTGTCTGAGCGTATCCGAAATTCACCATCAGGCCCTAATCCCGCCAGTGGTGCCAGCGCGTATGCTGATCAGCCGGTAAATCCGCTCAGCTCTATCAACATGAATGACATCGAGTCTATCGAAGTATTAAAAGATGCATCCGCTGCTGCCATCTATGGATCGCGTGGCTCCAACGGTGTAGTGCTCATCACTACGAAGAAAGGTAAATCCGGCAAACCGGCTATTGCTTACGATACATACGTTGGGTGGCAGCAGGTTGCCAAAAAGATAAACATGATGGATGCTTATCAATATTCACAACTGGTGTGGGATGCGCACAACAATACCTATATAGATGGTAACGCTAATGGATCGGTAAACGATCCGAACAGCGCGCGTCCTTCCGCTGCACAAATTCCCTATGAGATACTCCCCTACCTCGATGCTTCTGTTACCGCAGGATTTGTTGCCAACAGCGGTGCTGCTATACCAGCCAGTATTATCGAGCTGATGAAGCCGGAGAATAAAAGTAAACTTGTAAATACGAACTGGCAGGATCAAATATTTCGCACAGCGATGATGCAAAGTCATAACCTGTCAATCTCCGGAGGTAAAGATAATGTGAGCTATTTCCTTTCGGCCAGCTACCAGAAGCAAGATGGTGTGGTGATCAGCTCGGGGTTCAGGCAATACGGTATGCGCTCGAATATGGAGATAAAAGACGGCCGTTTGAAAGTAGGCGTAAATCTGAATCCTTCGGTTGTAAAGAACGACATTGTGAACAGCGAAGGCCCTTACTATGATGAAGGAGTTATCGGTAATGCACTCGCGGCCGCCCCTATATTTCCGGTATACAATGCCGATGGCTCGTATAACTTCGGCAATAACATCTGGTGCTGTGGCCAGACTACAGTTGTTAATCCGGTAGCGCTTGCCAATGAAATTAACGACAACATGACCCAGGTACGACTGCTGGGGAACACGTATGCTTCGTATGAGTTAATGGATGGACTTACTTATAAATTATCGGCAGGTGCAGATATTAACTCCTACAAGCGCGACTACTTCCGTCCTTCTCAAACTGTTGAAGTGGCTGGTATAGCAGGTCCGCAGGCGCCTGTTGGTTTCTCGCGCTCTAAATTATTCATCAACTGGCTTGTAGAACATACGCTCACCTATAATAAAGTGTTTGGCGATCACAGCGTTTCTGCACTGGCCGGTTTTACCTCGCAGATGGAACGGGAAGAAGGAAACTCCGTGGAAGGTATAAATTATCCGAACCAGTATGTACAGACGTTGGACAACGCGGGCATTATCAGTGCCGGTTCATCTACCACACAAGAGTGGTCGTTGCTTTCTTATTTGGCTCGTGCACAGTATGAGTATCGCGGTAAATATTTGTTATCAGCATCATTGCGCAGAGATGGTTCATCTCGATTTGGTTCAGGAAACAAATGGGGCATGTTCCCATCTGTATCTGCCGGATGGAGATTATCGGAAGAGCCCTTCCTGAAGCAAGTATCATGGTTAAGTAATCTGAAGCTGCGTTCCAGCTACGGGCTCACGGGTAATTTCCAGATCAATAATTATTCGCAATACTCGTTAATTGGAACGAGTAGTTATGTATTCGGAAGCTCCTCCACAGTAGTAAGCGGACGCTCACCCGGCAGTGCGGGCAATCCGAAACTGGGTTGGGAAAAAACAGCTATGCTCGATGCGGGTGTCGAGATTGGTATATTTCAAAACAGATTTACCGCCGAACTGGATCTGTATAATAGTAATACATCAGACCTGTTGCTCGATGTACCGGTAGCCGCCCTTTCAGGTTATGCCACACAATTACAAAATATAGGCAAGGTGAACAATAAAGGTATAGAACTGTTACTCACCGCCAACAACAGCATTGGCGCGCTCGAGATCGAGAACTCATTTAACATATCCGCTAACCGAAATAAAGTAGTAGCACTCGGTCCGGATAATGCCCCGATCATTGCTACAGGCGGCACCGGCAATACCTACTTCATTACGCAAGTGGGCAAACCCATTGGCTCCTATTATACCATGGTATCCGGTGGCGTGTTTAACAGTGCATCGGAGATTACCGCTGCCAATGGCTTTCCCGGCAACTCGAAACCGGGCGATCGTAAATTTGCAGATGTCGATGGTAACGGTGTGATCTCGCTGGACGGTGACCGTAAAATTACCGGCAACTATTTCCCGAACTATATATTTGGTTTTAGCACTGCGTTACGCTATAAGGATATTGACCTTTCTGTAGCAATACAGGGTGTGCAGGGCAATGAAATATTCTATCTCAACAATCGCTATATCTACAACAGCGAAGGAAATTTCAACAACATGACGGGTGTAGTGAACCGCTGGCAATCTGCCGACAATCCGGGCGATGGCCAGACATTTCGTGCCAATCGCAATGCAAAAGGAAACAATGCAGTACCTACCGACCAGTATATACAAGATGGTTCTTACGTGCGCGTACGCAATGTGACCATCGGCTACAGCTTTCCAAAAGCGCTTATTGAGCCGATTCACATGACCCGGGCCAGGCTATATATAGCCGTGCAGAACCCGGTAACCTTTACCAAATTTAAAGGCTACAACCCGGAGGTCAACAGCCGGCCTGGCAGTGCGCTCTCGAGCGGTGAGGACTATGGCACATACCCATTATCGAAAACATTCTCAGTGGGTGCCAACATATCATTCTAGTATTCCGGAAAATAAATGATCACGATGAAAACAAGAATCTATACAGTCATGCTGTTGGCAGGAATACTATTTTCCTGCGGAGATGATTTCCTGGACCGCACACCGGTTTCCAACACTACGGCCGATGCCTACTATAAAACTTCTGACGACATGGTGAATGCTGTGAACGCTATCTATTCTAAAGTAGCCGGCAGCGGACAATACGGCGCCAATTATTTACAGTTGATGGAATATCGTTCCGACAACGTAAAGAACAACAACCCCGGAGCCGGCGGTGGCGTGCTATATCAATTTGAAACCTTTACCGATGTACCTTCCAACAGCACCTTATCAGCTACGTGGCTGTCGATGTATCAAACCGTATATGCAGCCAATATCGTAATAGGACGCATCGATGGTGTTACGTTCAAGGATGCAAGCCTCAAAGCACGATTGCTCGGTGAAGCATACTTTCTGCGCGCGCTTACATACTTTCACTTTGTTCGCCTGTGGGGCAAAGTTCCCCTCGTACTCACGGAAGTAAGTATAGAAGAATCTGCAAAAATAAAACGCTCACCGGTAGCAGCAGTATACCAGGCTATCGAAACCGATCTGGATTCTGCTATAAAAAAATTACCCGATACATATAGTACTGCCGACCTCGGGCGCGCCACGTCTATCGCTGCCAAATCTTTGCTTGGCAAAGTATATCTGTATGAAGGTAAATATCCGGAAGCACAAACCATACTGGCGCAAGTAATTGCCACGGCCACCAGCAGCGGAATACCTCAATTGCTCACCAATGTAAAAGATGTATTCAGCATATCGAATGAAATGAACAAGGAGATCATCTTTGCCATTCGCTATCTGAAAGGAAACGCCAATACTGATCATGCCAACTGGTATAACTCCGGTGACTCGGATACTGATCTCTCGGCAATCACAGCCGCTTACTCCCCTACGGATAAACGTAAAGACCTGATGGCGCTGCAAGGCAGTGGTTCCAATAAGTGTCCGCTGAAGCTATACGAAACACCCATCTCCAACCGGCAAGGTACCGACTTCCCGGTGCTGCGTTACGCCGATGTGTTGCTGATGATGGCCGAGGTACTGAACAGCCAAAGCTATGATGCCAACGGGCTGGCATTTACGTACCTCAACAATGTACGCACCCGTGCAGGGCTCACAGCCTATACTTCTGCCGATCTGCCCGACCAGGCAAGCTTCCGGAAGGCAGTGTGGACTGAGAGACGGCTTGAACTTGCATTGGAATGCGACCGCTGGTTCGACCTGGTGCGCACCGGCCAGGCCATCAATGCTATGGCTACTGTTGGATATACTATACACCCCTATCAGTATCTATACCCTATACCACAAAAACAGATCGACATTGTAGGCTCTGATGTTCTGGATCAAAACGATAACTACTAACCCGTAAACAAACTGTGCATGCACTATAGTTCGCTTTGATTCAAGTACGGCCACGATTACAATCCAAAACAAACTATATTCACTTTCAAAATAAAGAACATACATGAAGTTATACAGTAAGAACCTATATTTTTTACTGAGCACAATTGCTTCCTTGCTGATATTTTCAGGCTGCGCCAGCGCGCAGCCTGATCATGTTTCCGGGCAAACGGTTCAGGCTATACAAAAACGTCTGTCAAATCCCAATGGTAAAGATGTGATCGTAGTATCGCATCGCGGTGACTGGCGCAATGCCCCGGAAAATTCTTTGCAAGCCATCCGGAATTGCATTGCACTGGGCGTAGATGTAGTGGAGATCGATATTCAGAAAACAAAAGATGGTGAGCTTGTATTGATGCACGATAAGACGATTGATCGCACCACCACCGGCAAAGGAAAGGTATCGGACTGGATACTCGATTCCTTAAAAACATTTTTCCTTCGCGATGGATTGGGGCATGCTACACTACACAAGATTCCTACTCTAAAGGAAGCCATGCTCGAAGCGAAAGGTCGTATTATGGTAAATCTCGACAAGTGTTACGAATATTTTCCTGAGGCTTACCGTATACTGAAAGCTACCGGCACCGTTGATCACGTTATTCTGAAAGGATATAATAAAACGGTGGAAGAAGTGAGGCGCGATCTGAAAGGCTATCTCTCCAAAATATACTTTATGCCCATCATAAATCTGGATGTGCCATTGGCCAATAAAATATTGGATGATTATCAGAAGAATCTCAAACCGGTAGCGGTTGAATTAGTCTTTGCCAGCGACACTTCCAACGTACTTACGCGGCTCGAAACTATCAAGCAACGTGGCTCTCGCGTGTGGATCAATGCCCTGTGGGGAAACCTGAACGCTAACCACGATGACGAGCGTGCAGTAGCCGACCCGGCCGGCAGTTATGGATGGCTGGTGAACAAGGGCGCCAACATAATCCAGACCGACAGACCGGCCTGGCTGTTGAAGTATCTTCAATCGCGGCAACAATAATGCATTTATATAAAGTAAGTATAAATCCTTACCGTGAAGGGACTTGCCGGGTTCCTTCATATTATTCGTGTTTAGCGTATTTCAGAAAAGAAATCACCTTCCCACTATTTCATTCCGACAGAAAATAAAAAAATGAATTATGAAATTGATTGCAGTAATTTTATGTTGCATAGATTCCATAAATTCGTTTTGCATGTTCGACCTGTTTTTCAAAAAGCTTGAAGATCGTATCTCGCTGACAGATGCCGAGAAAGAGCTAATCAAGAGCCATCTCATTCCAAAAAAGCTCAGGAGAAGACAGTACCTGTTGCAGGAAGGTGAAGTTTGCAAGTATGCAGCGTTCGTTACCAAAGGTGCCTTGCGTGCCTACACGGTTGATGAAAAAGATAACGAACACATTGTACAATTTGCGCTGGAAGGCTGGATGATCTCTGATCTCTATAGCTTTATTACGGGCGAACCTGCCACCTATACCATTGATGCACTCGAAGATTCTGAGCTCATCCTCATGAGTCAGGCTTCACGCCAGGAGCTTATGCAGCAGATACCTTCCTTTTTACAGTTCTCGTATTTTCAAATACAGAATGCGTACATCGCGCTGCAACGAAGGATCACAGACCTGATAAGTTTGTCGACCGAAGAAAAATATACCAAACTCATCAAAACCTATCCGCATATTGTTGAACGCGTACCCCAGCACATGATCGCCTCCTATCTGGGTCTCACTCCCGAAACGCTGAGCCGCACGCGGAAGCAGATGGCAAAAAATAAGTAACACACCGGTATAGTTTCACAGCTAAAATTATCAGTCGTTGATTTTTGTCAACACTATTTCTTGTTTATGCTCAATGGATGGATTCCCATGTATCCATAGTTTTGTATCTATAACCTGACAGGATATGCCAACGAAAAAAACTATAGCCATTCTGGGCACAGAAACAATCGGGAAAACGATCGCTGCTGCGTTGTGTACTTCGCATCGTATCCTGTTATTTGAGCGCGACTTTCAAAAAGCGAAAGCATTGGAAGAGGAGATCAAACAACACTGTGCGGAAGCCGATGTTGAAGCAATGGACTGCGCTCACGAAGCATCGTGGGAAGCAGATGTAATTATACCGGCAGTTCCACAGGAAGAAGAAGCCGCGATCTGCGAGCGAATTCAGGACGTTGTTACCCGGAAGATAGTAATAAACATTCACTCTGCAGAACATCAGAACCAGCTGCAACAAAGCCTTCCGCATGCACGTGTCGTTCATGTAGCGCATGAGAATCATTCTGAAACAGCACGCATTATTAAAGAACTGGTTTCCGCTGATTTCGATTCTGCTTCATCTTTGCAATTCAATTAAGACCATCCTATATACTCTATCAATCAAAATAAAATCAGAAATGGAAAACCGCGCATCTATACCCGCCAAAGAACCCGTAGAATTTGAGCTTGAGCCTGGAAAAGTATATTCGTGGTGCAAGTGCGGCAAGTCCGGCACACAACCTTTTTGTGATGATATATCTCATCAGGGAACAGGAATAGAACCCAAGAAATTTACCGTTTCCGTGAAGCGTAAAGCATGGCTGTGCATGTGCAAGCAAACCAAAACACATCCCTACTGCGATGGCTCCCATCGAAATGCATAGCCTTATTATAAAAAATTATTTTCCAGAAATCACAGGTTTTAATCCCCTATTAGTGATTTATTAGTGAACCCTGATCTGTATGCGTGGTGGTGGCTTGAGCATTCCTTCACCAAAATAGTAGCCTACATGCGGTGGCTGATTATAACCTACATTCTGCCACGCTATACCGAGGCGATATACCGGGTCGTGCATCGGCGTGGTAAATCTATAGGTCGTGGGGATGGTGGTAGTATAAATGTGAAGCGCTGTATTATCGCTGGTGCGCCAGATTACTTCTTCGCGCCAGTCGCCCAATATATCAGCACTCAGTACTGGTGTAGCTTTGGTGCCGTTGTTCGATGTGCACTCCGTTGCCGTGAGCATTGGCTTTAATTCACTCGCCTGCCAGTCCCACTTGGAAATTATATTCTGATCAAGTATTTCCCGCAGCAGGTCGCCATCCCACCACACACCAAAGTTGCAGGCGGCCGGAGCGTTATCAGCGATCTTCTCTCCTTTGGCATTGAATAAGCCGGTAATGCCTGCACCCTGTACCCAGCTTTCATGCCCCCTGTAGCGCGGGTCAATATCGAACGAATTTCCACGGCCAGGACCTTCGCCATCTTTACCTGCTTTTACCGAAGGTTTCTTCCAGAGAATCTCTCCCGTGCGTGCATCCCGAAAATGTGCACCGGCATCATCAAAGCGCTCCTGTATATCGAATACTTCCAACCCTGGGCGGTCAGGATCAAGATCGGAGAAATGCAATGCATCGCCATGACCAAGTCCGGTAGAATATAGGCCCGTGCCGTTGTCATCGATCACGCAGGCACCGTAGATAATCTCGTCTTTACCATCATTATCCACATCCCCTACGCTGAGGTTGTGATTGCCTTGTCCGCTGTATATTCGGCTGGCTTCTGTAGCATCACTATCGAATGTCCATACATGGCTCAGTTTACCGTTGCGCCAGTTCCAGGCAGCCAGCACTGTGCGGGTATAGTATCCACGCGTCATCACAACACTCGGGTGTTGACCATCGAGATAAGCGATACAGGCAAGAAACCGATCTACACGATTACCATAACCATCGCCCCACACGGCTTTCAACTGGTCAGGTGTAGGATTACTCGTTTGCGGGTGGCGGGCCGGTATATAATCTGTAGTAGCCAGCGCCTCTCCGGTAAGGCCGTTAAAGATTGTGAAATACTCCGGGCCTTTTAATATATACCCATCGCCGTTAACATAATTTGCAGATGCATTGCCTATAACTTTACCTTTGCCATCCTTTGTTCCATCGGCAGTTTTACAAGCAATCTCGGCGCGACCATCACCATCCAGATCGTAGACCATGAACTGCGTATAGTGTGCTCCTTCACGAATGTTCACCCCCAGGTTAATCTCCCACAGCAGCGTGCCATCCAGTTTATAGCCCTGAAGTATAGGTGGATCAGTCGGCCCCTTGTGTGAGTTATCATGCGCACGGCCCGTCATGTGCACCACCAGGTCATATATACCATCACCATCCAGGTCACCGGCAGAGGCATCGTTGGGAGTATAACCGGCAGGTGTTTTCATTGGTACCGAGAGGTATGGTTGGGGTTGTTCATTGGCCTGTAATGTTACCGCCCGATCAGCTTGCTGCTCTCTCCCTTCAATAACAGGTCGCACAGTCCACGAACAAGTTTGTGCTATATCCGCTGATTCATCAACAAAGAATGTTACATCGCCAATGGGTTTGCTATTCAGCTTCTGAGCCGTTCCCTTGCCACTTGTGCGGTATATATTGAATGCAACATTTTCAGGATCGGTACCCAGCAATCTCCAACTGATAAATACCTTTTTGGTATCCTGTCGCACGGCTACAACACCCCGGTCTATCTTCTCCATATAGCGTTGCGCAGTAACCGGTGTCAGAATATTTATAGTGAAGAGTAATACAAGTATAGAATGACGTATCATCTTATTGATTTTTCAGAAATTTCCGCAGCGGAAGTTTTTTGGTATTGCGTATAGCATTCGCTACGAGTGAAGCATTTATCCGCGCACCGGCCTCGGTAGTATGCGTATGATCTTGCAGAAATAATTTAGAGGCAACTTCTTCCGGCCCAAGCTGTTCATAACGTGAAGCCACCAGGTCATTGAGGTCGATATAGACAGCATCTTCTTCTTTCGCTATAGTGGCTGCCCAGGTGGCATAACTATCGGTACCACGCACTACTTTTCCATCTTTCCATACATTACGCGCCACCGGCGAGCACACAATCGGAATAGCACCTTTCGCTTTGGTGTCGCGTATATATTTGCGCATATACCAGCCATACGTGTGCACCATTTCATGCTGGTGTGTTAAAAGATTGTCGATCTCCTGCGTCTCTTCTCCTGTACCTTTCAACGAACCACGCGCCCGTGTGGTATCGTTCACCGCACCGCCATCATTATGACCGAACTGCATGATCACATAATCGCCTGGCTTTACTTTTGCCAGCACGTTATCCCACAGCCCTTCTGTCTGGAATGTGCGGCTGCTTCTTCCACCGCGTGCAAGATTCTTTATACTGATGCGCGTAGTATCAAATTCATTGTACAGAAAATCACCCCAGCCCCACAGGCCATCACCGCCTTTACCACTTCCATTTTTTACAGTAGAGTCCCCAACCAGGTAGAGCACCGGCTTTTGACTATCACCCTGTATATACAGCAGGCCAGCGAGTACAATCAATAATATACTTTTCATATACAATAATGTCGAAATAAAATTTTTATACCTGCTTTTAAACGGACACGGGCGACAATGCGTATGCCGGAAGGAATTATTCTTTACATAAAATTGAAGCGAGCCACGGGCGCATACCCGGATGGGTCAGACTCCATCCACCAGTGGAGCAGATCAACGTGCTATAGCTTCACACTTTTGTTCATCGGTCGTCATGGTTTCTCAGTGCTGATGGTGGCACTGAGCTCCATCTCGCGAGTTAATGTGTGTGACATCCCGCTGCGAAAACGCCAAAAATCATTCATAAGATATTGATTTCATGACAGATGAGTAATCGATTTGTAATTTCATAGCACAATGGGGCTGAAGAATCAGCACTGTCCTGTACTATACCGTTTGAAATGTTGGGAAAAACGATTGTAATTTTTAAACTTTGATTAGCCAGTCAACGGAAATCCTTATGAGAACACAGGAAATTGAACAGGTGCATCCGATACGGATCGACAGTGAATCCCGAATCCCCAAGTATCACCAGATCGTCAACTCTATAATAGAAGACATCGAGAAAGGATTACTCACTGTGGGGCAACGCATTCCTTCCATCAACGAGATCAGTGAAGAATATTACCTCTCGCGTGATACGGTTGAGAAGGCCTATAATCTTCTTAAAGAAAAGCAGATTATTGTATCGGCAAAAGGTAAAGGCTACTATGTAGCGCGCACTGTGCTGCCATCGAAGCTCGGTGTGCTTTTTCTTATGAACAAACTGAGCTCCTATAAGCTCGGTATTTATAATGCCTTTGTCAAAGGCCTCGGCACACAGGCTCATGTTGATCTTAATGTATATCATTGTGATCCGAAATTGTTTCTCAACACACTCAACGAGAACCTTGGACGATACGATTACTATGTGGTGATGCCACATTTCAAAGATCAGCACATGGTTCACCAAAACATTACCCACGATGTAATGGATGCGCTGCGAAAAATTCCGGAAGATAAGCTCATGCTGCTCGATAATTATTTACCACAGCTCAAACGCAACATCGCTTCGGTATACCAGGATTTCAAAATGGATATATATGATTCGCTGCACGAAGGCATGGATATCCTGCGGCATTATCGCAAGCTGATACTGGTATATCCATGCAACACGATGTATCCCTACCCGATCGAAATTCAGCAGGGATTCCAGAAGTTCTGTTCTGATTTCGACTTCGACTTTGAGATATTGAATGAAGTATATAATGATATGGAGTTACAACCGAAGGACGCCTATATCATTATAGAGGAGAACGACCTGGTAAATCTCATCAAGCAGGTGCGCGACCGAAAATTAACGCTGGGCAAAGATATAGGAGTGATCTCTTACAACGACACACCCCTGAAGGACCTGCTCGGCATCACCGTTATCTCCACAGATTTCAAGGTAATGGGCGAAACCGCTGCCTATATGATCCTGAAGAAGAAAAAAGAGCTGGTGAAGAATGTGTTTCAGTTTGTGCATAGAAACTCAATTTAGCTGCTGGCTACTGACCGCTAGTTCCTGTAGAATCTGTATCGTCTTTGTGCATTTTTGCGTAACTGGATTTTATTCCTGCAGCTGGCAGCCATCTCCAGCACACAGCAGGACAGGCATGCCATTCATCACCGATAGCTTTGAGATACTCAGACCCTTAAATTATTGAGTATACTATGGAAATTCTTGAAAAGACATTTAAACATGTTGATAGCCGTTGGGATAAAAATAAAGAAGCGGCCCTGAAAGGTGACGAAGTAGCGCTGCTGATCTATCGCTCCAACCTGTTGGGTTCCGACCTTCGTATTACCAATTATGGTGGCGGCAATACCAGTTGCAAGACGGTTGAAAAAGATCCGCTCACCCGGAAGGACACTGAGATCATGTGGGTGAAAGGTTCTGGCGGAGATATAGGCACACTTACCAGAAGTGGATTGGCTGCACTATACATGGAACGCCTCCTCGCTCTGAAGAATATATACCGTGGGCTTCAGTATGAAGATGAGATGGTAGAGCTGTTCAACCATTGTATTTACGACCTCAATTCGAAAGCCCCTTCCATCGATACACCGCTGCACGCGTTTTTACCCTTTAAACATATAGACCATCTTCACCCTGATGCGGCTATTGCTATAGCGGCTTCAAAGGATGGTGAGCAGATCACGCGCGAGTTATTTACCGGACAAATTGCGTGGGTACCGTGGCAGCGTCCCGGGTTTGATCTTGCATTAAAATTGGATAAAGCACTGCGCGATAATCCCGGTATACGAGGCATCATGCTGGGTGGACATGGGTTGTTTACCTGGGGCGACACTTCATACGAATGTTATCAGAACAGTCTTGACGTGATCAACAAAGCTTCAGCGTATCTGCAGGAAAATTATGGCAAGAAAAGACCGGTATTTGGCGGAAAGAAAATAGAATCACTTCCCCAGGAAGACCGCCTTAAACAGGCAGCCAGGCTTGCGCCCGTGCTGCGTGGATTAGCCTCCGGTTATGCCCGCATGGTAGGACATTTTACCGATGACGATCGTGTGCTGGAATTTATTAATAGTAACGATCTGGACCGGCTGGCACCGCTCGGCACCAGTTGCCCGGATCATTTTCTGCGCACCAAAATAAAACCGCTGGTGTTGCCTATACCGGCTCATCAAGACCTGAGCGATAAAGCTGCCATTAAAGTTATACTGGAAAAAGAGTTTAACGAGTATAGAAAGTACTATACAAAATATTACAACGATCATAAACATCAGAACAGTCCGCCGGTGCGCGACCCAAACCCGGTAATTATACTGTGGCCTGGCATAGGCATGTTCTCATTCTCGAAAGACAAGCAAACCACACGTGTGGCCAGCGAATTTTATATCAACGCGATTAACGTAATGAAGGGTGCAGAAGCCATTTCTGAATATGTAGCTTTGCCGTTACAGGAAGCTTTCGACATTGAGTATTGGCTACTCGAAGAAGCCAAACTTCAACGCATGCCGAAGGAGAAACCGCTTTCGCGGAAGATCGCATTCATCACCGGTGGCGGTGGTGGTATAGGGCTCGCCATTGCAAAGAAATTATCCAGTGAGGGTGCATGCGTGTTTCTTACCGATATCAACGAAAAATCATTGCAGCAGGCTTCCCAAGAATTTGGTCGCGATGTGGCCTCCGGTGCTGTAGCAGACGTAACAAAGGCTGAGTCCGTTCAGCGTGCGTATGAAAAAGTAAGCCTCGACTTTGGCGGAGTTGATATTATTGTGAACTGTGCAGGCCTTGCTATTTCCAAACCGCTGGAACAAACCACCGAGCAGGATTGGGATCTGTTGAACGATGTAATCGTGAAAGGCCAATTCACCGTTTCACAGGAAGGTGTTGAAATACTACGCGCTCAAAATACAGGAGGCGACATTGTAAATATAGCCAGTAAAAATGCACTGGTAGCAGGCCCAAACAATATAGGATACGGCACTGCCAAAGCAGCGCAGACACACATGAGTCGCTTGCTGGCAGCAGAGCTTGGCAAGGAAAAAATACGCGTAAACGTAGTGAACCCCGATGCCGTGATCGAAGGCAGCAAGATCTGGGAAGGCGAATGGGCGGCCGGTCGCGCAAAAGCGTATGGTGTTACCGTGGCAGAGTTACCGGCCTTCTACGCAAAGCGCACCATTCTCAACGAGATCATCACTACGGAAGATATAGCGAACGGTGTATTTGCATTGGTAGGTGGCCACCTCAGCAAAAGTACAGGCAATATTATTAACGTAGATGGTGGCGTGGCAGCAGCATTTGTTCGCTGATATATACTTCGTTACCTATTAACATCTTAATGCATGAAACTGGATAAGCAACTCATCAACGATCATAATAAGAAGCTGGCAGCGAAGCATGAGGCATCGTTCAACTTTGTGGCTAATCAGCTTGCACAAGATGGACATGATGTTGACCGCATCGTTTCCAGGATTGCAGCTTTGCAGATTGCTATACCCAGTTGGGCGTTGGGTACTGGTGGCACACGTTTCGCGCGTTTCCCGGGTGGCGGTGAACCGCGCACGCTCGAAGAAAAGATTGCCGATGTAGGTTTACTGCATGCTATCAATCGTTCGAGTGGCGCTATATCCCTGCATATACCGTGGGATATACCGAAGGATGCTGAAGCGATCAAAGCCCTGGCGCATGAGTACGATCTTGTATTTGATGCCGTGAACTCCAATACTTTCCAGGATCAACCGGAGCAGGAGCAATCCTATAAATATGGTTCGCTCTCGCATACCGATAAAGCGATACGCAAACAGGCAATTGATCATAACCTCGAAGTGATTCGCTATGGCAAAGCGCTTGGTTCAAAAGCACTCACCGTATGGCTGTCGGATGGAACCAGTTTTCCCGGACAGCAAAACTTTCGAAAGGCTTTTCAGCGAACACTGGAATCGCTACAGGAGATCTATAGCAGCTTGCCGGATGACTGGCAGATGTTCATCGAGTATAAACCCTACGAACCTTGTTTTTACTCTACAGTTATTCAGGACTGGGGCACCTCTCACCTGCTTGCTACGAAGCTCGGTAAAAAAGCTTACTGCCTGGTTGATCTCGGACACCACCTCCCCAACACGAACATCGAGCAAATTGTAGCTACACTAATGATGGAAGGAAAATTAGGAGGCTTCCACTTTAATGATTCCAAGTATGGCGATGATGATCTGACAGTGGGCAGTATAAAACCGTATCAGCTCTTCCTGATATTTAACGAACTGGTATATGGCATGGAAGATCCGGCATCCATTAACCCAATGCCCGCCTGGATGATTGATGCCAGCCACAATGTAAAAGACCCGCTGGAAGATTTGCTACAATCAGTTGAAGCCATCAGGCTCGCCTATACACAGGCGTTGCTTGTAAACAAGGAAGAGCTGGAAGCAGCCCGCGAAAACAACGATGCTACCCTGGCACAGGAAATACTGCAAAACGCGTATCGCACGGATGTGCGCCCGCTCCTAGCGGAAGCCCGAAAACGCACAGGCGCAGCGTTGCATCCCCTGTCACTTTTTCGCAGTCTGAATGTTCGCAGGCAACTGATCCAGGAGCGCGGACTTAAAACGGTTTCCTCAGGACTTTGATCATGACTATACCTGTTACTGCTATATTTGATATCGGCAAGACCAACAAGAAGTTCTTTTTGTTCGATGAGAATTTACAGGAGCTCTATCATGACTATAGCAAGTTCCCTTCGATCACAGACGATGACGGGTTTGAATGTGACGATCTGGAAGCATTGTCACGATGGATTCGGGAAACGGTTGATGGTATACTTTCTTCCGATCAGTATCAACTCAAGCGTCTTAATTTCTCAACCTACGGTGCCACGCTGGTACACCTCGATGCAGAGGGCAAACCGGTAACGCCTCTCTATAATTACCTCAAACCTTTTCCACCTGCCCTGCTGGAAGAATTCTATTCACGCTATCCTCAGCATGATCATAACCTGACAACGGCATCACCATCGCTTGGTATGCTAAACGCAGGACTGCAGCTATATTGGTTAAAGCAAAATAAACCAGAGATATTCAAGAAGATCAGATATACCTTGCACTTTCCGCAGTATCTCTCGTATTTATTTACCGGTAAACGGGTAAGCGAACCTACCTCCATCGGGTGCCATACCAAGCTCTGGGATTATACCCGGGATACGTATCACGCATGGATACAGCAGGAAAAACTTGAACATCTTTTCCCTGAAATGGTACCGACAACAAAAGCATTCGAAATACCAATGCATGGACATACCGTAGCAGTGGGCGTGGGTATACATGATAGCTCCTCTGCCCTGGCAGCTTACATGATGCGTACCGATGAGCCGTTTATGTTACTCTCCACGGGTACCTGGAGCATTACGCTGAATCCTTTTACAACAGAACAGCTTACCTGCCAGGAACTGGATCGCGATTGTTTAAACTATCTCACCATTCAGGGCAAACCTGTAAAAGCATCGCGGCTATTCCTGGGTCATGAACTTGATCATCATCTCCTCCTGTTGAATGAAATATACCATAAAGAAGCCAAGTATTACAAACAGGTAAAACCGGATGAAACTTTCTTGCAGAAGATCAGAAGTGGCGCAATAGAGCCTGCATTTTACCCAGCTACAATCGGCAATCCAACGCTGGTAGCCGATGTATTTACAGCAAATCGCTGGCAACCGGATGCCTATTCATCATTTGAGGAAGCCTATCACCATGTTATCTGGGGACTTACACACTTGCAGGTTGCGTCTATCAAACTGGCAGCCGGAAAATCAGGGATAAAGAAACTATATATTGATGGCGGGTTTATCGACAATGCGTTATTTATAGCCTTGCTGCGCTTTTACCTCCCTGAATACCCATTGGAGATATCGAACATGCCGCTCGGGTCTGCACAGGGCGCCGCATTGGTTATGCAACCTGACACAATGCCAATCCACCTATCGTAACAAGGCAACCTGCATCACAAATAGCATTTATCTTTTCGCGCGCTCAATAACCTCGTGGTATAGTTTTTCAATACGCGTCAGGAAACTTTGTCGGGAGAAGTTATCGCTGGCATATATAGCGATCGCTTGCGGATTGTATTGCTGGTGCGTCTGCATCATATGGCGGATGCCTTCGCGCAAGGCAGCTATATTTTCATTCTCCACCAGCAGTCCGTTCCCTTCGTTTACAAAATCTTCCGGCCCTCCGCAGCATGTAGATACTACGGGTACCCCGGAAGCCATCGCTTCTACAAGTGCTACACAAAATGTTTCATAGCGGCTGGAGCATACAAAGAAATGCAATTGTTCCATCCATTGCGGTATATCATTATAAGGGATGAAGCCGTAGAATTTACATTTCGAGGCTATACCCAGTTGCTCGGCTTGCGCTTTGTATTCTTCTTCTTTAGAACCTGTACCCCCTATATGCAAAACGAAATCTTTCTGTATGCCAGCTATAGCTTGCAGCAAAATATCCAGCCCTTTTACGGCTGTATTCATGCCTCCCAGAAAACCGATCTGCATAACTGTTGTTTGTGGTCGATGATCGTATCGGTATCGCTCTACCTCTACTACATTCGGTATAACATTAATATCGCGGTGAAGTAATGATTTTAGCTCTGTGGCCAGTCGCGTTCCTACTGCCACAAGGGCATCTGCCTTTCGAAGTCCGGCCAGTGTGAGTTGCCTGTGGAAGTAGCTGCGAAAGTTATTTTTTACACGGGTGTGCTCCTGCAATATATAGGGGGCCCCGGTATACCGCTTCAACAAATACCCCCAATACGCACCGGGGTATCCAATAGAAGCATGGATCACATCAGGCTTAAATTCGCGCGCTACCTTGCGTGAATACCGGAGCATAATAAACCACGCGTTCAACTGGTTGTATACCGGGAGCGATTTATATATCGTCAGCCGATGCTCTGTTACCTTACCGTACTGTGATGTTTCGTGATGATAGGTATACAGCCCGAACTTCCTGTAATTTACTTTTGCAGCAATAACCACAACGTCATGATCCTTGCTTAACGTCTCCGCCTGACTTCTGATGAAGGCGCCTGAATTAGGGCTCTCTTTATCAGGATACCAGGGTGTGATCATCAGAATCTTCATGCTAGCAAAAATTATTTACCCTTCGGCACAAATACTGCATTGCAAAATGCAGGCGTACTGCTAACCGGCTTCAGTGTTCCACTCTTGGTCATAATGTACAAAGTATAGCCAAGATCGGAGAAGAATTGTATAACATCAGGAACCGTATAGCCGGCAGCCTGGTAAGTTGCCTCGTTTATTTCAAGCATAATAAGTGGCTTGAAGCGCTCTATGGTTTTCAATGCACCTTTCAACACCAGCATCTCCGCACCTTCCACATCAATCTTCATAAAATCTATGCGCTGCAATGCCAGTGCGGGTAGTTGCTCATCCAGTATCTTCAGCTCAATATTCTGAATGAACCGTGCCCGCTGGTCGCTTTGAAATATAGTAGCTAATCCTTCGTGTTCACCTGCACCGGTTTGTCCCATGTAGATCGGCAACTGCTTTACTTCATTGGATAAACCGTAGTGAAAAGTTTCAATGTTCTTGAAGTGATTGTAGCCTATATTTTCCTGCAGCAGATCGTAAAAGAAATCCACCGGCTCGAAGGCGAGCACACGCCCTTGTGTGAGGCGCTTCGCGGCAAACAAACTGAACTCCCCCTGGTTTGCACCGATATCAATAAATACCATATCGGATTTAAGGAAGCGGTTCAGGAATCTCCACTCATTCAATTCATGAAAACCCATCCAATAGAAGGCAGCACCCATTGCTTTGGAGGTATCTACTTTCATAATAATATCCTTGTCGATATTCCGAACAACGATCTGTTCTGCTTCATGCGGTTGCTTCATCCACGAACGATAAGAACGCTCAGAGATCACCAGCATTACTTTCAAAAATTTTTCAACAAGCCACGGCAACGGGTATAACAAATTGGCATTGAGAGAACGGAACAACTGGGTAATACCGGAACGTAGCATAATGATGTTTCTAAAGTATAATGACGTCTGAATTTACTTGATAAAATTTCTCGGATCGATGAGCCGGACTTCCTGCCGGTATACCCAGAAGAGAAGTGCCACGCACGATACCAAATATAGTGCATGGGTAGTCAGCGGTTGCTGTTTCCCCATCAAAGGCTCCAGCACGGCGATCAGCGCAAACAGCACCAGCGGTGCCAATACAATTTTAAAAAGATTAAACCGAAACTGAAATTTCTCCTTTGCCTGGTAGCGAAGCAACAACACTTCTACACTGGCGCTCAGCACTGAGCCCAGCACCACCGCATAAATTCCCAGCCTGTTCAGCAACAGCACCATGCATAGGATCTTTACTGCTGAAATAACAAAGTAAATCACTGGCAGCGGCTTGGTATATTTCAGTGCGCCATACGGTATACCAAAGAACAAACGCATGGGGCGAATAATAAATACCAGCGCGATATAGGGCAAATACTGGATGGCGCGCTTATAGTCGGGGTTATGTGCAAACATATCAATCACCCAGGGAAACACAACTATACACAGGCAGATCAGGATCATGACTACCGATGTAAACCCGTGGTAGTATCGATTGATCTCCAGCGATGTTCCTTTTTCTTTTTGAGCTGCTACTGCACTTACCACTTTCGGATAGAAGGAACTGTGAAGACCGTTGAGTATAAATTCGATCACCGACATACACTTTACGCCCACATCATATATACCCACATCGCTGAGTGGCATGAAGAACAGCATAATAAAACGATCGAAATAATTGATCACCCATTGCTGCAACTGGTAAATAAATGCATACAGGTTGAACTGGAACGAAGAACGCAGAAGCGTAAGGTTAAAATGGATACCAAACTCCGAAAACACTCTCGACAGCACCCAGGTGCCTGCAAGTATAGCCACCACCATGCGCCCTCCCAGCGGACCGATCAGTGAATTGGGATATAGCTGCAATCCCACAATAGTGAGTCCGGCAATAAACAGGAACGACAGCAGGTTGGTCCAGAAAAATTCTTCCGGCTTCTCACGGCTCTGCAACAGGTTGTTATATACTTTGAGAAGTGCCTGAAAGATACCGGTAACCGCAGCCAGTATACCGTATGGAAAAAAGGAAATATTCTTATCGGTAAAGAACTTGCTAAAGGTAAGATCGCCCAGCGCCAGCGAGAGCAGTCCTACCCCCCCGCCAATCATGAGCATGAGCACAAAAGCCGAGCTTATGAAAGATGACAGCTTCTCCTGGTCGTGCTTAAATTCATGAAAATGAATGTACAGCGAAGTATCAAAGCTATAGGTGGTAAGTATCTGGATGAACAGTGAGAACGCCAGGTAAATGGAGAGCGCTCCATAGTCGGCAGTACTGAGCTGCGTGGTGTAAACCGGCAGCAGAATAATAGCGCTCGCCATGGGCAGCATGCCTGCCAGGGTATAGATAAGCGAGCTTTTGATAAACCGTTTGCTAATGCGCATAGCGAAGCCGGCAAGTTAGAGAAATACCGGAATAGCTCCCACAGATTTCATAGATTAACACGGAATAAATGAATCG
>NZ_DAIQRQ010000067.1:24115-27091 GCF_036786105.1 Ohtaekwangia sp. | reverse complement strand
CGTTATCCGTAAAGGCACTATTGCTATAGATAACAACCGTGATGTTGATCTTCTATCTGATGTTTTCAGCATTTATAACGGATAACGTGTAACAGATAACAGCTAACGGTTTATAACTTTACAGGCAACTATACTTAACTATATGAAAGCTATACTAAAACTAACTGCCTTATCCCTCCTTGTTTTGCTCTATGCTTGTGGACAGAAAGCGCATGAGCACGATGGCCATGATCACGACCATGCACACGATGCTCCTGATGCATCTCCCAACCATGCACTATATGAGGAAGTGATGAAGGTACATAACGAAGCCATGGCCAAGATGGATGCTGTGTATAGGCTGAGGGAAGACCTTAAAAAGAAAGCATCAGAAACACCAGGACTTTCTGCTGAAAAGAAAAAAGAAATGGAAGACATGGTTCTGAAACTCGATTCAGCCAACGAAAGCATGATGACGTGGATGCACGAATTTAAACCTGAGCCCGACAGTGTAGCTGGCGAAGAAAAAGTCCGCGAGTACCTCGAAACTGAAATGGAAAAAGTTAAGAAAGTAAGAGAAGATATACTGGAAGCGATTGACCGCGCCAAAGCTCTTTGAGCGTTAGAGGTTAATCGTTATTCGTTACTCGTAAAAAATTAGGAGTGTCAGATGTTCTATCTGACACTTCATTATAAGCAATCAGACAAGCCCCTACCGCACACTTCTCGCAGCCCGAAGCCTGCAGCCAGCAACCATTTGTACTGAACCACGGATAGCGTTACCTTCGCGGCACCTAAACGAGCATTATGAATTTAAAATACATTCCACTAAACGATCTCCACACAAAACTTGGAGGTAAGATGGTCCCCTTCGCCGGATTTAACATGCCGGTACGTTATTCCTCTGATATTGAAGAACACATGGCCGTGCGCAATGGTGTAGGTGTTTTCGATGTGTCGCACATGGGCGAATTTACGTTGAAAGGTCCGGATGCACTTGACCTTATTCAACGGGTTACCAGCAACGATGCCTCCAAAATCGTAGATGGACAAGCTCAGTATTCATGTCTGCCGAATGAGACGGGCGGTATTGTAGATGACCTGATCGTTTATAAAATAAAGGACAACGACTACCTGCTGGTAGTAAACGCAGGAAATATAGAGAAGGACTGGAACTGGATCAGCAAGTTCAACACGAAAGGTGTCGATATGAAAAATATTTCTGACGACACCTGCCTCTTTGCGGTGCAGGGACCCAAGGCAGCCGGTGTATTGCAGAAGCTTACGCCTATAGACCTTAGCACTATCAAATACTATCATTTTGCCATTGGCGAATTTGCCGGTGTACCGAATGTAGTTATCTCCAACACAGGCTATACCGGTGCAGGTGGTTTTGAAATCTATGTTAACAAACAATACGCGGAAAAAGTATGGAATGCCATCTTCGAAGCCGGTAAGGATGTTAACATCAAACCTATCGGACTAGGCGCGCGTGACACACTTCGACTCGAAATGGGATTCTGCCTCTACGGCAATGATATAGACGACACCACTTCTCCATTAGAAGGTGGACTGGGTTGGATTACAAAGTTTACAAAAGACTTTACCAACGCTGCTGCACTAAAGAAACAGAAGGAAGAAGGCGTTACCAAAAAGTTGGCAGGCTTCAAGATGGTCGATAAAGGTATACCACGCCACGACTATAGCATTAAAGATGCGAGCGGCAACGTAATTGGCAAGGTAACTTCAGGAACCATGTCGCCAGTGCTTGGTATTGGTATAGGACTCGGTTATGTTACACCTGCATTGGCAACACCGGGCTCCGAGATATTCATTGATGTTCGCGGCCGTGCTCTCAAGGCGCAAGTGAGCAAACTTCCGTTGATCTGATTCATTTTGATTACTACCAATAAAGGGTTCACAAAGTATATCATGTGAACCTTTTATTTTTGCCCGACATTGAACTTTGAAATCCTGAACTTTAAACTTTCTCTCCTATGAAAACCATCGATGTTTGCCTGAGTCCGGAGCTGATGCATTTGTATAACGTGCAAGATCGAACCATTGTGGTGGTAGATATATTCCGGGCAACATCCTGCATGACTACTGCTTTTGCGCACGGCATTGCCAGTATAACTCCGTTTGCTAAACTCGAAGATTGTCTTTCATTAAAAACGAAAGGATACTATACAGCGGGCGAACGCGATGGCAAAAAAGTGGATGGCTTTGATCTGGGCAATTCTCCATTCGAGTATATGGAAGACAAGTTAAAAGGCCAGAAAATTGCATTCACTACAACCAATGGTACACAGGCCATAGCAAAATCGGCAGGCGCAAAAGAGATTATTATTGGCTCATTCTTGAATCTCTCAGCCGTGGTAAACTATCTTCTAAAAGGTGACAACAATGTACTGGTTGTGTGTGCCGGCTGGAAAGGTAAAGTAAACCTGGAAGACACTTTGTTTGCGGGTGCATTGGTTGAGTTATTGAAAGAGCATACTCAACCTGATTGCGATGCACCGGTGGCGGCACAACATCTTTACAATGCTGCCAAAAATGATCTATTCGATTTTTTGAAAGACGCCAGCCACGTAAAACGTCTGGCTAAATTAAACGTCTATAAAGACATTCAATTTTGTTTAACACCCGATCAATATAGTGTTGTACCTGTACTGAAAGATGGAGTGCTGATTGTATAACGAAATACTTCTATTTCTTTTTCGCAACCACCAGAACTTTACTCTTTTTTAAGGAGTCAATCTTAACATCAAAAGTATAGCTGCTATCGAGCGTATCTAAAATGGTTAAGAACTCTTTTGGTGAATATTCTTTGTTGTTGACGATTACCTTTTCGTAATCCGCATTGCTGACTGAGTTGCGTACACTGTTTAACAAGCTCTTTTCTTCTGACTTCTCTAATTGATGCGCTGGTAATGTATAGCCATCGGCTTCGGTTACAGCGTACTGATCCTTCTGTGATTTGCAGCTAAAAAGAGT
>NZ_DAIQRQ010000067.1:20844-24015 GCF_036786105.1 Ohtaekwangia sp. | reverse complement strand
ATTTATTAACTCGCGCCACAGGTACTTTTCATTGGGCACAAATCTTCCTGGCGCGGAAGCACGCGCGTAATGCTCGCTCCAAAAATAAATTCTAAACCCGAATGTAAACCTTTTTCTTATCCATAATATACCCCACAACCCAACACGTCAGCATAAAGAAAATGGCAAACAGGAATGATGCATTGATAGGACTGGCAAAGCTTCCAAAGAAATCTTTATAAATCCAGCGTTCCAGGCTTGCGCCTTTTACGGGGATCAGATATAGCGTAATCAGCAACAATTCTGAAAGCAAATAGATTGACAGCGGATTTCTGCCGAACACTACAAAAAAGTATGTCCACTTTTGTTTCTTTTTGATCTCGATCACAAACATCAGGATCGGTAATATCAACAGATCGAGGCCTACGGTTAACAACACAAATGAACTTGTCCATATCTTCTTGTTAATCGGGAACACCATATTCCACGTAAGTGCCAGAAAGATTAGTACGGCACCGGCCATCAATAACTTGGCGATCGTCTCGTACGAGTTGCCATTCTTCCTTATAAAGTCGCCTGCGAGGTAGCCGAAAATTACATTGACAATAGCAGGCAACGTACTTAATATACCTTCCGGATCGAAAGCTACACCTTCACCATGGTATAAATGCTTTTCTCCCAACACCAGAAAATCAAGGGAGTTACCGGCATATCCTGCTAGGCTATACGGATCGTTCGGATCACCATATATATACAGCAGCAACCAATAGCCCAGCAGCAACACAGCGCTGATAGCGATCGCTACTTTTTGAGAGCAATAATGTAGTATAATGGAACCAATCAAATAACACAATGCAATGCGCTGCAATACACCAAGTATACGTGTCTCGCCAATCGACTTCCATCCGCCTGATTCAAAATTATAGAACGGGAACCAGTACATTAAAAAGCCGAGCAGGAAAATAATGAAAAATCGTTTCAGCGTCTTTCGCCAGAAAACATTGTCGCCCAGCGATTCATATTTATACATTACAAACGCCATCGCATTACCGACAGCAAAGAGAAACGAAGGGAACACCAGATCTGTGGGAGTAAATCCATGCCAGCGCGCATGCAGTAGCGGAGCATACGCAATGTGCCAGTCGCCCGGAGAATTTACAATGATCATGAAACAGACAGTCATGCCTCGAAAAACATCGAGTGCCAAGAAGCGTTGATTTTCTGACATAGCGAGTAGAATTTAGGTCTTTGCTAAACTCACTGAATTTTTCGAGAGCTCCAAGTGCACACAAGCACATTTTAGGAGAAAGTATAAATCTGGTATAAGCGGAAAATTTATACCCTGACTTACTTCAACTTTTCATTCTGCTGATGGCGATCCTTATCGCGCAGTGTTTTCTTCTGAAGGTTCTTCTCGAATGCCTCTGTCAGGTTAATGCCCGTCTGGTTAGCCAGACAGATTACTACCCACAACACATCGGCCAGTTCATCGCCCAGCTCTTTATTCTTATCCGACTCCTTCTCCGATTGTTCGCCATACCGCCTGGCCATGATACGTGCCACTTCGCCAACCTCCTCGGTAAGTATAGCCATATTGGTAAGCTCATTAAAATAACGTACACCGGTGGTATTGATCCACTTGTCTACCTGCCGTTGCGCTTCTTCGATCGTCATATATAGTTATCCTAAATAGTGCTGTGTTATAGCTGTTCAAAGTCGATGTCCAGAACTTCATAGTTCTTCCAGCCTGTAAAATCGTAATGCCACCACTCTGATCCATTTACTTTAAAACCTTGCTTCCTCATCACGTCTATAATGAGCGCGCGGTTTTTTCGGGCCTCCGGATCTTTTACAGGGGTTGATGGCCACGCTTCCTTCTGAAAAGAATCATATCCGGTCGGCATCTTCAATTCTTCACCGGTTTTCAGGTTTATCAACGTCATATCAATAGCACAGCCCCGGTTGTGGCGCGAACCGCGATAGGGTGAGGCTACATACGTAGTATCTTTATATACCTCGTAGAATCGCACTGTTGCTTTATAAGGCCGGTAAGCATCATATACCTTTATACCAAGTCCCTGCTTTTGCAGCTCGGCCTGTGCACGCTTCAATGCCTCTGCCACGGGTTTGCGGGCATACGCTTTCGCGAGGTTATATATTTTTTCGCCGGTAAAATTGTTGGTGGTGGCGTATCGGATATCGAGCACAATACCGGGTATAAATTTCTCCAGGTCTATCAGCTCTTTATTGGGATTTAGCTTTACCGAATGCTTATACTCTTGCAAGTTGGTAACTTTTAGTCCGTATTTATACTGCGCCTGGCCTGCAATCGCCACTAACACGAAAATCAACGTATATATCTTCTTCATGATCATTTCAACAGTTGATTGTATAACGCTACATTCTCTTCATCAAAGCAACAAAAGATAACTTTTTGGATAGACTCATGTTGATCCAGAAATTTCTCTACGGTAGCCACTGCAATCTCTGCAGCGCGTTTCTTGGGGAAACCATATATACCAGTGCTGATATTCGGAAAAGCAAGGGTACCTATATTATTCGCAACGGCCAATTGCAGTGAACTTTGGTAGGCATGGGCAAGCAACCGCTCCTCATTTCTATGGCCTCCATTCCACACGGGGCCAACGGTGTGTATAACATAACGGGCTTTTAATTTCCCGCCAGAAGTGATAACCGCTTCCCCGGTTTTGCATCCGCCCTGACGATTTCTGATCGCTCTGCATTCTTCCAATATCTGTGGTCCTCCCGCACGATGAATAGCACCGTCTACACCACCTCCACCCAACAGGCTGTTATTCGCAGCATTCACAATAGCATCAACATCCAGTCGGGTTATATCACCTTGTATCAGTTCTATGCGACTCATACTTTATTTTTAGTATCGATGATGATCGTTACAGGTCCATCGTTCAGCAAATTTACTTTCATGTCGGCACCAAACTCCCCAGTCTGTACAGGTTTACCAAGTGCAACCTCCACTGCTTTCACAAATTTTTCATACAACGGTATAGCAATGTCGGGCTTCGATGCTTTTAAATAAGATGGGCGATTGCCTTTCTTCGTGCTGGCGTGTAGTGTAAACTGACTCACTATAATAACATCGCCACCGTCTTCTTTTACGCTTACATTCATTACCCCATCAGCATCGTTGAAGATACGAAGGTTTACGAT
>NZ_DAIQRQ010000067.1:17620-20744 GCF_036786105.1 Ohtaekwangia sp. | reverse complement strand
AGGTCTTGTGACTCGTGAATATGTACACCCGTTTGATCCTGCGAGGCAAAGTGAAGCATCGCTTTCGCGACTTTTGATGACTGGATCGCTTTGTATTTTTTGGGAATAAGGAAGCCGAAAATTTTATATACCATTTTGGCAGCATCTTCTGCAGTGCGATGCTCGGTGCGTGGGCCCAGTAACAACGATGGTCTGAAGATATGCAGGGTTTCAAAACCAGTAGCCATGATAGCTTCTTCTATCTCTCCTTTTACCTGGTTATAATATACCGATGAATTGCGGCTGGCTCCCAAGGCAGAAATCAACAGGAACTGTCTGGCACCGCGTTGCACAGATGACTTGGCGAGCAGCAGAGGATAATAAAAATCTACCTGGTAAAAATTTTCCTTTGAGCCGGCTTTCGCCATAGTGGTACCCAGGCAGCAGAAAACATCATCGGCTTTGAATTGGTCCAGCGATTCTCCAAGATTAGCAAAGTCGATTTTTAGTTGCCTGAGTTTGGGATGCCGGGGAAGATCTTGGCGGGTGAGTGCAACTACTTCGCTATAGCGATCGCTGCTTAACAGTAATTGCAGCAACTGGCTACCAATCAACCCTGTGCTTCCGGCAATGAGCGCGGTCTTCATGCGGTATATAACCGGGATTTCTCCCATGTTAAGAACTTATCGATCTCAGCACCAAACGATGAGAACACTGACATCACAATACCAACATCGTCTGTAAGCCCGGCTCCCGGAATCCAGTCGGGCACAAAATCGATAGGGTTAATAAAATATATAACCGCCGCAGTGATCAGTAACAGTGGCTTCCATGGAATTTCACGATAGTGACCCAGCGCATAAGCTTTCAGCAACCTGCCGAGGGTAAAGAAGTTTTCCTTTACCTCACTTGCTTTTACACTTTTCCAGTTAACAGAACGAAGCTTGAGCGCCAGCTGTGATATAAGCATTACCAGTCTACCCTTTTTACCGAGTATACCGGAAGCTTTTTTTACGGCGATGTCGAAAAAGACATTTTTAGCCATAGGCGGTAATTTGTTCTGTTCAAAACAAAAAGCGTTCCTAGAAGGTTCGCTGTATTTCTTTCTTGAGCTCGGTAAGCGCGTGCGCAATCGGATCTACCGATTTTGTTACCGATTTCTCAAATATCTTTTTAGAGAGATCAAGACTGGTAGCCTCCACAGGCATTTCGCTGGAAGAATCATTGATCGTTACGATAAGATCTTCTTTCGCATTCTTGACGTAATTCCACACCTCTTCGCTCATGTATACCTGCTGCGAAACATTGTGGTTGTATTCATTCCGTATTTCGCTTAACAGTAGCTGGTGAAACTCACGTGCAGCCATACCCGGAGCATTGAGGCGCACCAGCAGGTTTTGCGGAGAGATGCGTTCGAGGAAAAGCGTCATGCGCTCGTACGCCTGCAGGCGATTTGGCAAAACGGTTTCAATACTCCTGCCCCGAATCTCAAGCTTTCTCAATTCAATCTCCTTTTGAACATACGTGCGCACCAAAAGGTAGGCGAGATAGAGGACTACAGAGGCTGGGATTAAGATTTTACCGAATTCGATCAGGGCGTTCATAAATTAAAACTTGTACAAAAATGTTAACTTTAGGAATCAAAAAACAAATCTATGCAGGGTGAAAGATTAAAAGAATATCTGCTGCAGATTGCCGGTCAAGTTAATGAAAAAACCGAACTGGAAGATATTTACCAACAGTTGGCTTTATTGGATGACATTGATCGTGCTGAAGCAGAAGAGCGCGAAGGAGAAACCCTTTCATCTGGACGAAACGGGCATTCAAACAATTTGAACGGGCAGTTAAATATATTCGCGAAGAGCAAGGATTGGTCTATGCATCCATTGTTCATCAAAAAGTTCTGGAATCGGTCGGCCACCTTTCACACCAGCCTTTAATGGGTCCGAAAGAGCCTGTACTGGCTCATAAAAAATCAGAATACAGATTCCTCTGATTTGTTGGGAGCTACAAAGTCATTTACAAAGTCGAAACCGAAAAAATTGTTATTTCGCGATTGTTTCACACTTCTATGAACCCGAAAAAGTTAAGAGGTGTTTAAAATGCGAAAGTAAAGTATCCATGTTCGATAACATTCAACCCGTAACGATCTCGCCACGCGCTGCCGAAGAAATCCGAAAGATCATGCAGACCAAAAATATCCCGGCTGGCTATGGTCTCCGCGTAGGTGTTAAGGGTGGTGGTTGTGGTGTTTCACTCCTTATTGGATTCGATAAGCAGAAAGAAGCCGACCTTGCTTATATTATTTCTGATATCCCGGTATATATCGACAAGCGCCATACCATGTATGTGATTGGAAAGGAAGTTGATTTCTTCGAAGGTGAAGATGCACGAGGCTTTATGTTTGTTGATCCGAAGGAGCCAGTGAAGAATGACTGATTCTCAAAAATCCAATGGTACAGAGAACTAAGAAGGCACAGAGGCAACAAAATACTAATGCAGAGTAGTATATATACCATTGGCCACTCTACACATTCCCCTGAATATTTTCTTGAACTGCTTCAGGCTTATGCTATAACCTGTATAGTTGATGTACGTAGCGTAGCGGCGAGTCGCTATAACCCACAATACAATAAAGATGCTCTTTCCGATTTTCTAAAGAAGAACAGCATTACCTATTTGCATTTTAGTCAGGAGTTCGGGGCCAGGCAGACTGCTCCCGATTTGATGGATGCCAGCGGCCAGCTCGATTTTGAGAAGGTATCGCATACACCGCATTTCAAAAAAGGTATTGATCGTTTGCGGCAAGGTATAGCGAAGGGATTCACTATTGCATTAATGTGTGCCGAAAGTGAGCCGTTGGATTGTCATCGCTTTGGCATGATTTCAGTCGCATTAGTGCGAGAAGGATTCGATGTACGCCACATCCTGAAAGACAAAACTTTAAAATCGCATGCGGAGCTCGAGGAATACCTTTTAAAGAAATATGAAAAGAAATTACCGAAGGCTGATATATTTACTACATCCATCAGCCAGGAAGTGCAGCTTGCGGCAGCTTACAGGCTGTTGAACAAAGATATAGCCTATTCTCCCGGCAGCTTCAATCGATAACAGCACTATGAAAACACATATCTTCGGTGCCCAT
>NZ_DAIQRQ010000067.1:16198-17520 GCF_036786105.1 Ohtaekwangia sp. | reverse complement strand
GTGCCCATACTGGAAATCCGCAAAGATAATTCAGTAGAAGATAGCATTCAGTTGATCATGGAAAGATTGTAAATTGAAGCCTTACAGAATTTCACTTTGAAACAGTATAGTATTCAATCCGGGTTACTGGACAGGCAACGAACTTTCATTATCAGCCCCGATTATATAGCGTTCGATAACAATGATCTTAAATCGGCCGGGCTTACGCGAATCAACAAGCCAAACATTAAAGACATCAAACTGCTGATCGAGCCCATTCAATGGGACCTCTTTTACGTTGGACGAAAATATACTATATCAGTAAAAGATAACGACAACAAGGTGCTAACAATCTGCATGAAGAATTTTTTTGGATTGCGGAAGCACTACCATCAAATCTTTCAGGAAGCTGTAGAACTGATTTGGAAGTATTATCTCACCGACATCGTTGATCAGTACCTTGCCCGCTTCTACGAGAATCTGGAGACACTTCATGTAGGAAAGTTTATACTTGACCAGCAAGGTATTCGCATTGCAGGAGGAACATTGCAGTTGAATTGGCTGGAAACAGAATTAAAGATCTATACGCGTTTTTTTGTGCTCTCCAATATAAATAAACCGGAAGACCATGTATATGTCGATTACAATGACTGGCATACCGAGATTTTATATAGCCTGACCAAGACGATTCTGAAAGAACGACACGACTCACAAAAATCATGAAAACGGAAATTGGAGCCCCTGATAAAGAGACTATAAAGAAACGTATTCATGAAAATATTCAATGGAGGGAATCAGATCCCTGGAATACCCACGATGAACTAAACTTTTTGGTTAGCAATAAAGTACTCCTCTTTACCGAAAGAAATACACCTGAGACAATCATACTGAGAATTTCATGGAGAAAGAGAACTGAATTTCTGATATTAATCTTCGGAACTTTATCCATAGTATACATTATTGTTGATAAGCCTTCGTTACTGAACAGCTACTGGCTTTGGAGTTTCGTTGCAGTATTTGTCCTTATTGCGGCTGTATATTTTCGGTTCTTCTTTAGGAACCAGGTAATTTTAGGAATCAGTTCAAAAGGGCTTTCGTTGGAGGAGGCACCTCCCTTAGTCTGGAGCGAAATATTATACCTGCATTTCAAGCTCATCAAGAATAACAATCGCACTGATGAGCTACAACTGGTTGTTACTCTAAAAAATGGAGAAGAACTTCAGACGCGAATCAATGACCTGGAATGGTCTCAGAAAAAATTGGGGTATATATTATATCGCTATATGAAACAACGGAGCTAATTTTTATTTAGAGATATATTTTAAAGTCATGAAAAAGAAATC
>NZ_DAIQRQ010000067.1:6484-16098 GCF_036786105.1 Ohtaekwangia sp. | reverse complement strand
TTTCTGGTAATACTAATAGAGGCCTTGCGGCATTTTCCTCCTATCGGAGGATTTAATTTGGATATTTTCAGCTCTACTACTTTGGCAGCGGGCAGTGCTTTCATTACATCGTCTACAATTTTTTCTGCTACAGTTTCTAAAAGCTTGGATGGTTTGCCCATCTCCTCTTTAACAATACGAAAGAGGGTTTCGTAGTTCACTGTTCCCGCAAGATCATCATGTTCGGCTGCTATACCAAAATCGGTATCCACGGCTATATCTACTTCAAACCAGTTTCCTGATTCGCGTTCGTGCGGATATACACCATGAAAGGCATGAAACTCGAGGCCTTCGAGCGCTACACGTCCACTCATGCAATCTCGTCAAAGAAAGATTTCATTACTTTTTTTACTGGCACCGGCGGAGGTGCAATCACTACTTCTTCCAGCACGGGCTCTGGCTCGGGGAATACTATTTCCCGTACAGGTTCTTTTTGAACAGGCGGTGGCGGTTCAATCGCGATGGGTTCTTTTGTCACTACGGGCTCCAACGGTATGGTTACCTGTCTTTCGTATGTATGATTAGGGAATGCTATTTTCTTGGCTTCGCGTTTTGCCATAGCCAGGTGTTGATCAGGATCGAAATCCTTTGTATGGGCACGGGCACGCTCTACGCGATCGATCGTATCATTGGCCAGGCGCTTCAAATCAGCCAGCAGATCTTCACGGTTCGATTCAAGCTTTTTATAGTTCTCCACCATCAGCTTGAGGCGGTCTTCCATTTCCTCCACAATTTCTTTCGCACGCATGTCAGATTCCTCAATGGTATCTCTGGCCTTTGTTTTTGCTTCGTGCAGTATAGCATCGGCTTTCATCTGCGTTTCTTTCAGGTGAAGGTCTGCAGCGTAACGTGCCTGTTCAATAACATTGGCACCGGTGTCTTCGGCTGTCTTCAGTGTTTTGTAAAGAGAACTTTCAACTTCACGAAGTTTAGTCACTTCACGTTCAGCAGCTTCGAGTTTGATGCGAAGCTCTTTGTTCTCGTCCATAATGCGTTCCCATTCCTGTGACAGCGTGAGCAAAAAAGCGTTGACTTCATCTGTCTGATATCCGCGGAAGTTCTTTTCGAACGTCTTCTGGCGGATTTCAAGTGGTGTTACTCTCATAATTACTAAAGTTTAAAAAATGATTTTCCAGACGGAAATGGTTCGATCATCGCTGGCACTCACCAGTTGATCATCATGGCGGGTCCATAAAACTTTGTTTACGGAAGTTCCATGCCCTGCATGCCGCGACCGGTCTATGACCTTGAGCAGCTTCAGCTCATCCAACTTCCACACTTTTAAGGACTTATCCATGCTACAAGTTACAAAATGTTTATTATCCGGGCTAAAATCGAGGTGATTTATCGCATACATGTGCGCTACCACTTCGGCTGCCTGCGAATAATGGGCCTTTACATCCCATACTTTTAACCGTGCATCGCGCGAGCCACTCATTAAAAAATGGCCATCCGGAGTAAAGCGGATGGTAAATACCGAGTTGGCGTGCGCCTGCCAGGCGTGTTTTAGCTGCAAGTTAGTATCGAATACCCGAATAAAGTTGTCGCTATAGCCGATCACTACATCTCCGTTGTGCGGATGAATAGCGATGGTGCGTGCACTCTTTTCGGAAGACTGATTCTTTGCCAGAATGCTCAGGGACCGCAGTGCTACTTTCATAACAGTGCCATCGCCGGTTGCTACAAAGAGATCATCGTTGTGCGACTGTAAGTCAAAGATTGAAGCCGTTGTTAGTTGTAACGATCCAACTTCCGATTTATTCTGCCAGTCGAGCACATGTATTCCATCAAAATTATGGCCTGCCACCAGCAGGTTACTCAACTTGTGATGATGCAAAGCATATACCGAATTGGGTAACTTCGCTATAAGCTCTCCGTTTTCCGGATTGCTTAAATTCCATGCCACCACCATTCCATCGCCTGCTCCGGAGAAGAAAAGGTTGTCGTCACCGGAACCTTCCAGTGTATATACACAGTCGCGATGGCCTGTGAGTGTATGAAGTTTTGTTACTTCGATCTTCAACATCCCTGCATTAAACGGCCAAAGTTCTAACTTTCGGAGTGTTTTTTAAAATTATTATTGCATGTAGCAAATTATACTGAATGGCTCTTGAGAAAATTACCATGACAACCGATCGCGGCTGGGCATTATGGAAGATTGATGAAGACGAAGAAGCATTGGCTGCGCTTATTGGCAACGTTGATCAAATACCGGCAACGATACACAACACCAAAAAACGCCTAGAGTGGCTGGCTGGACGAGCCGTTGTAAAGACGATTATGACTGAGCTTGGTCTTCCTTTTAAAGGCATTGTGAAAGATGAGTTCGGCAAACCCTTTCCAAAAGCTTATGACTATCAGCTTTCATTAAGTCATTCATTTCCATACGTGGCTGCGCTGGTAGACCGCGATATACCGGTAGGTATAGACCTAGAGCAACCTAAAGACAAGCTGCTGCGCGTAGCCCCACGCGTATTGCATGCAAATGAATTAGCCGATGCCGGTGATGATGTGATTAAACACTGCATCTACTGGTGTGCCAAGGAAGCACTGATAAAGGTATATGGCAAAAAAGATCTGACGCTGGCTGAAAATCTGATTATTGGCCCGTTTACACGGGAAATGGAAGGCGATATTCCTGGCAGAATTATTGTCAATGATGTAGAAAGGATAATACCTTTATACTACCAGGTTCACCCGAATTTTGTAGTGGTATTCAACAAACGCAACGCATTATGAAAAAGCTCGCAACACTGGGATTGATGATCATGATCGGTTTTACAACATACGCACAAACCGTTCAGGATTTTAGCCTGGTAAATGTGCTCACGGGTAATTCAGTTTCAACCAGCACATATCCTTCATGCTCAGGATTGGTGATCATCTTTACGAGCAACACCTGTCCGTACGATGAATACTATCGGGCACGCATTAACAAACTATCACGCGACTACCAGGAGAAAGTACCAGTGCTACTTGTTAACTCCGGTATTGATCCTGGTGAAGCCAACGATGCAATGGTAAAGAAAGCACAACAAGCCGGTATATCATTGCCATACCTGGCCGACAAAGATCAGACTTTAATGAATGCTCTCGGAGCCAGCAAAAGCGCATCGGTATATTTACTCAAAAATGATGGCGGTAAATTTTCCGTAGTATATAAAGGCGCCATTGATGACAACGCACAGGTAGAAGCCGATGTGCGCCACCATTATTTGAAAGAAGCTATCGATCAACTACTGGCAGGACAGCCAATACAGACAGCAGAGATTAGGCCGGTGGGATGTTCGATCAGAAAGAAATAAGGCTGCCAGCCGCTGGCTACAGGCCACTGGACTAGAGACAAAAAGAGAGCGTGCCGTTATGATAATCATCACAACGAGCACGCTCTAATAATTTACAGCCTGTATTCATCCAGCAGCTATATGCTAGCAGCCAGAAGCTTTCTACAAGTCTATCGCATCATATACAATCACCTTCTCCCACAGGTGAGAGTAATTCTCTACAAACTTCTTGTGTATGGGGTGCACCTGGTAAGTATTTTGTCCTTCCACATCATCGAAGAAAATAAGTTCGGAGGCGCTATAGCTATTATCTACTACATCGCGTTTCTCAGTGCTGGCCGGTATACCAATGTGGATGCTGCGAATGGTCTCAATCTTTTTGAGTGTGTTCAATCCTTCAATAAGTTTATTGAGATCTTCTTTGGAGTCACGATTCTTCAGCCAGAAGAACACGTGATGCGCAAGTTGTTTTTTTTCCTTTGTTTCCATAGTTGTTAATGACATACCAGAAGCCACACCGGCGGTGAGCACAGCGGCACTGGCTATAAAAGTTCTGCGGGTTTGGGCCATACGTTCCGTGTTAAAATGGAAGTTTGCGGGTGAAAATACAAAAAATAGTTATGCGTATGAAGACACTTATGTAGTCGGAAGTATGCGTTTGCCGCTGCCCTATTCTGTTATCTCGATGCGGTTTCCTTCCGGGTCTAGGATAACGCTTTCGTAGTAACCATCACCGGTGGTGCGGGGTTCGCCTACTACTTCATAGCCATCGGCACGAAGTTGCTCAGTTAGAACGTCAACCGCTTGTTTACTGCCAGTGGATATGGCAAAGTGTATTAGTCCTGTAAACTGGCGATATATATCATTTTCGCTGGTCGGTATACTGGGCATTTTCATGATCTCCAGGCGGCAGCCATTCTCAAAGTTGAGAAAGTAGGACTCGAAATTCTTTTTAGGATTAAAGTATTTTTCTCCGGAGGTAACCTGAAAGTATTGCTGGTAGAAAGATTTCATTTTCTCCAGGTCAGTTACCCACATGGCGAGATGGTCTATTTTCATAAGTTTAATTTTTTTCCCACAGAATTCACAGATGAACACAGAAATTAAATGCTGATCTGCGGGAAAAGTTTCTGTGTAATTCTGTGAAATCTGTGGGAGATAATTTTATCAGGCTCCGTATACATTGGGCCGGTGGAGTTCCATATAATTTTGAGGCGACTTCAGCGGCTCGAAACCGTAGCGCTCGTACAGAGTGTGTGCATCGCGCGTTACGAGTACCATGCGTCTGAATATCTTCAACTCTTCTATACTGAAGATAAACTCCATCAGCCTCTTCGACAGGCCCTGGCCGCGATAGGCTTCGTCAATAAAGACATCGGCCAGGTATGCAAAGGTGGCATAATCGGTAACGAGTCGTGCAAATCCTACTTGTCTGCTATCGGTATATATACCAAAACAGAATGAATTTTCGATGGAGCGCTTCACAACATCAAACGGTATACCTTTTGCCCAGTATAACTGCGTAGATACAACTTGATGTACGTAATCTACATCTACGCGCGTGCGATCGGAACTGAATGTAAAGCCGTTGTATATTTCTTCTTTCAGAATAGTCATCTATACTACTTCGTTATTTTCAACACAATCTTTCCAAACTGGTCGCGATTTTCCATACGTTGAAAAGCCTGGTTTATTTCTTCCAGCAGGAATACTTTGTCGATCACAGGCTTGATCCTGCGGCCTTCAACGAAATCGAGCATCGACAAAAATTCATCACGTGTTCCCATGGTAGTGCCCAGTATCGACAGTTGTTTCCAGTATAATAAACGTGTAGCTACTTCGGTGATGTTACCAGCAGTGCGCCCAAAGTTTACGATTCTTCCACCGGGCACAGCGAGCTCAATAAATTTTGAGAACTGATCTCCTCCTGCACTGTCGATGATAATATCAAAGCCACCGGTTTCTTTGAGCGCCTTTGTGTGCCAATCCGGATCTTTATAGTTGAATCCGCCTAACGCTCCCAGTGCTTTTGCTTTTTCGATCTTCTCATCAGAACCTGATGTTACGTACACCCGCGCCTGGTATGCCACAGCAAACTGCAATGCCCACAACGCTGCGCCCCCACCTATACCGGTAATCAGCACTTTCTCTTTTGAACGTAATCTTGCCTTGGAGAACAACGCTCTGTATGCTGTAAGTCCGGACAACGGTACGGCTGCAGATTCTTCGGAGGTGAGATGCTCGGGTTTTTCAAATATATACTTCTTCGATATGGCAAGGTAGTCTCCAAATGTGCCGTTATCCGGGAAACCTAATATTTTGAATCTATCGCCTTGCACAATCGGGTTATCGCCCCACTCCAGGCTTGGATTAATCACCACTTCTGCTCCCACCAGCATCGGGTCTGCATCTTCGCCTACATCTTCAATAACACCACAACCATCAGAGCCGAGCACGATGCCATCCGGAAAATGCTGCGCTTGCTCTTGTATAACCCACAGGTCGCGGTGATTGAGTGCCGCATGATGCATGCGCACCAGCACCTGGTCTTTTATCAACTTCGGCTTTTTAATTTCCAGAACTTCTACCGGATAATCTTTGCCTTTAAATAATGCAGCTCTTTTTTTGGATCCAAACATAGCTATAGTATCAAAAAAAAGACCTCATCCCTGAACAACTTCCTCGTAGTAAGAGAAAGCAGCAAGGATGAGGTCCCAACAAATTTTCTCTTCTGCGATTATACGTGGATAATATAATTCCAGCCGTACTTATCGGGCTCGGCACCCATACGAATATCGTTTAATTTTTTCTTGGCGCGAAGCTGGAAGCTTTCCGGGCCGGCCACTGGTATAGAGAGGTCGTTCCCTTTGATCTTGATTACGGCGATAGGTGCCACAACGGCTGCGGTACCTGTTCCGAATGCTTCAGTTACTGAACCATCTTTCAAGCCTGCTTCAATTTCATCGATGCTTACTCTGCGTTCTTCTACCGTCACACTCATGTCTTTGGCAAGGGTGAGAATGGTATCGCGCGTAACGCCATCCAATATAGCGGTGGTAAGTTTCGGCGTAACGAGTTTACCGTTGATCACGAACATCACGTTCATCATACCCACTTCATCTATATACTTGTGTTCTTTGTGATCCGTCCAGAGTATCTGGTCAAATCCTTCTTCGCGGGCAATTTGAGTCGGGTAGAATGCACCACCATAGTTACCGGCACATTTTGCAAAACCGGTTCCACCTTCTGCTGTGCGCACATACGTATCTTCCACTTTCAGGCGATAAGGCTTAGCCTGGTAAGCCGCCACCGGACTGTTGATGATAATAAACTTGAAGTGATCGGCTACTTTAACACCGAGTCTGGCTTCGTATGCAAACATGAACGGACGGATATAGAAAGATGATCCTTCACTGGTTGGTATCCAATCCTTGTCTACTTCAATAAGGGAACGAAGCGATTGCATGAACATTTCTTCGCTGATCTGTGGCATACACATGCGATCGAGCGAGCGATTGAAACGGGCGTGGTGCCGCTGCGGACGGAATATATTTATATTGCCATCGTTCATATAGAAGGCTTTCATACCTTCAAATACGGCTTGCCCGTAGTGAAGCGATAGCATCGCCGGGCTCATGAGTATATCACCAAACGGAACGATAGCGGGCTCGTGCCATTTACCATCTTTATAATCGGCCACCACCATGTGGTCGGCAATGTACTTTCCAAATTCCAGGTTGTTGAAATCAACTTCCTTGATTCTCGATTTTGCAACACGCTGCACTGGTATCGAAGTCGTTAATGTTGTCATGGTCTTAAAAGTTACTGGGTGAAATTTCACAATTATTGTCGAGATATCCCGGCCTGCTGCTATATTTTATGCTGTAAACCAAAAATCTTTTGTAATCCCGAAAAAGAGCAAACTAAATTTTGCAAAGCTGCTGTTTTAAACAGTTTGTGTATGTGCTGATGCGGTTGCGAATGTTTGCTTTTTAGCGTGATACACCTGGGTGAGCACATCAAACGCCAGTTGGCCATCTGCCTCTTCCGTCTGCCAGTTGGATATAGCGGCCCGTATGGCCGGTGTACCCTTGTATAAGGTTGGCGTAAAGAATACGTGTCCGTCATCGCGCACGGCATTCAGATATTCGCGAATATCATCGAACGTAATACTTTCATTTTTCAAGGTGAAACACACTACGTTCATGCGCACCGGAGCCAGCAGCCTGAAATCGGCCGATGCTTTAAGCTTCTCGCCCAGGCTATACGCCACATCACAGTTGCGTTCCACAATCTCCCGATGTCCTTCACGACCATACGCTTTCAATGTAAACCATGAAGGTAATGCGCGCCACCTGCGTGAGTTCTCCGGTGTGTAGTGGAAGTAATCCGGACTTTGTTCAGGATCACCCAAATAGGCTGCACTATTCTGAAATACTTTCAATTGAATTTTCTTATGACGTGTAAACTGCATCGCAGCATCATAAGGAACATTGAGCCACTTGTGTGCATCAATCGTAATACTATCGGCATAATTTATCCCTTTCATGAGATGGGCATAACGAGAAGACAGGGCCGCAAAACCTCCAAAGGCCGCGTCTACATGTAACCAGAAAGTATATTTTGATTTCAGTTTGCCGATCGCTTCCAGATCATCAAAGTCAACCGTATTTACAGTGCCTGCATTTGCTACAACCAGCACCGGGCCCTGAGCCGATTGCAGTTCACGCTCCAGTGCGGCGATATCTACCGCTTCACGATCGGGCAACGTAGCCACTTTGATAAGCATATTCCTGCCCATTCCCAATATCGCCATCGACTTGAGTATACTGGAATGTGGTGTGCTACTCAATACTTTTACAGGAGCTACACCATAAGAGCCTTCGACACTAAAATCTTTTCCAAGCTGCTCACCAATCCACTGTCGGCCAAGTGCAAGCCCTACCTGGTTGGAGACGGTTGCTCCGGTCACAAAACTACCAAAGTATATATCTTCCAATCCAAAAAGTTGTTTAAAAAAATGGATCGTCTGGCGTTCTACCTGTGGCGCGATAGAATCGTTGCTGCCACAAGCGTTCTGATCGTAGGCACTTACCAGCCAGTCACCCGCGACCGCAGCCGGTGTTGATCCGCCGGTAACAAAACCGAAGTATCGAGGGCCGGCACTGTTGGTGATCTGCGCTGCATAATGATTTTTGAAATACTCCAGCGCATCCCGGGCACTGCTGCCTTTTTCGGGTAAATCTTCCAATACCAGGTCGGGTATATATCTGCCGGGAGGGAAAGAGTCCTGTGCATCTAAATACTCGTTGGCCAGCGCAACGGTATGGTGCAGTATATCTTTCTGATTCTGCTTATCGTGTTGTAAAAGTGCGTGCATGTATATTATGATTTACCGTTGAACAAAGAATTATGATTCTTCTCCATAGCCCGTGCTATTTGCGCGGAGTCCGCGTCCTCACGCTTCTTCAATTCGTGAATGATATTGTCGTAACTCTCGCGATCGCGGTTCTGCGAAAGTTTATGCGTTGCTTCCAGTTTGGTGATGACAATCTCGAAACCCACTACGCCCTGCATGGCTTTCGTTATATACTCTGCTGACAGACTTTCTACAGTGACGGGATGCATTGAATCGCGCTCATACTTATTCATCAGATGAGCCAGTGATTGAAAAAGCGCTTCGCCCTCTATCGTACGGATCGTGCCATAGGCATGCACCGCCATATAATTCCAGGTAGGCACATTCTTGTGATTATACCAGGACGATGAAATATAGGTATGCGGGCCGTTAAAGATCACAAGTACCTCACCACTCTCCGTAAAGCTTTTCCACTGCGGATTAGCCTTCGAGATGTGGCCTGTTAGTTTGTTGCCATCTTCCGATAATTCCAGCGGTATATGCGTAGCCATCAGGTTTCCGTCTTTCTGGCTTATCAATATGCCAAAGCCATGCTCGCGGATAAAATCCTGAATGGCCGTTGTATCGGTATGTTGAAAATATTTAGGAGTATACATGCTCTTGCAGCGTTAAGCGTGCACAGTACTGGCAACACTATCCAGCAATCGGCGATGATAATTTACCTGGCCCAAATGATAGGTAAGATGGGTAGCCAGATGCACCAGGAAAAATTCCGTGGAAGTTTTCTCGGCCAACACCTGCATAGGATATTCCTGCTTCAGTTGCTCTTCGGTTAATGTACTCAGCACTTTGTCTACAATCTGAATTGTATCATCGATTTTGCGTAGCAGTTCTTGCTGTGCTATACCTTTGGCAGAAAACTCTAAATCGCG
>NZ_DAIQRQ010000067.1:0-6384 GCF_036786105.1 Ohtaekwangia sp. | reverse complement strand
GAAGCCTGCAATTCCTTTTCCTGAAGGCCACTATATTTGGCTATGTTCTTCAACCGCCCTTCGCGAAAGTAGGCGATCACATCCTGTACGGGCATGGTGTTGTAATCACGCGGTTCAAATACTGCCGGTGCCATTACTTCTACGCCTTGCAATATCTGATCAATGCGCTGTGAGTTTACTGCATCCACTTCCGCCAGGTGACCTATATTCTGCTTTACACTCCACTTGTCGTTCCATCGCTGCGACAGAATTTCATCCGGTATATTTTTTACTTTCGCCTCCATACGCCACGCCGTGCCGTTGAGTCGCTCCAGCAAAAAAGGAAGCATTTCTACAGGCAGGCCAAAGGTGAACTGGCGGTCGAACCAAACAAGTTTTTTCATGTATTAATGGGTTATGCGTTTTCCAAGTATAGCCAGGCTTCGCTTTACGCCATCGAGCACTGCTACATCAGGAAACAATCCCCATTGCTCGAAGCCTGCATGTTTAAATAACCGGAGGCTTGGCTCATTGTGCGCGAAAATGAAACCTAATAATGTGCTGATGCCGATTGCGCGACATCGTTCGGTTGCTTCTTCCAATATCTGCTTTCCAAAGCCTTTGCCACGATAGGCCGGATCCAGGTATATCGCTATCTCCGTGGTGGCCTGGTAAGCCGGGCGACCATAAAACGACTTGATACTTACCCAGCCTGCTATATTTCCTTTCTCATCTTCCACTACCCACAATGGCCGCACAGGCGAATGTGATTTGAACCAGGAGATTCTGCTCTCAACCGTTACCGGTTCGGTATCAGCCGTTACCATTCTGCCCGCGATCGTAGTGTTATAAATGGCAACAATCGCAGGCAGGTCGTGCATTGTTGCGTCACGAAAGTGTATCACGCTATATCTTCTTTTTTAGTAACCAGTCGGTCTGTTCATCAGTACCGAGCACAAAGGTATGCGCGCCAAACTTTTCGAAACCATATTTTTTATAGAAGGAAACAGCGCGGGCATTATGCTCCCATACACCAAGCCACACTACCTCGTAGCCGGCTTCTTTTGCATAATCAAGACACGCCTGCATCAATGCATTGCCAATACGTTTACCGAGGTGTGACTTGGCTACATAGATGCGGTGGATCTCCAGTGCCCGATCGTTTTCCAATCCCTCCTGCTCTTTACCTTTGCGCACTTTCGCATAACCAATGGCTTCTCCATTATCTTCCGCTAAAAAGACAACGGTATCTTTTTCTTCAAGCTCTTGCTCCAATTTCTCCTTTGTAAAAGCCGTTGCGAGATATTGTTCCATATCTTCGGCCGTATTGTGCTCATCAAACGTTTCGCGAAAAGTTTGAATGCCCAATGCACATAACGTTTCTGCATCTTCAAAGAATGCGTTGCGAATGGTGATGTTACTCATAATGTAAATTCCATTTTTATATCGCTTCGTTTATACGGACCATCTACTGGCACTTCCACGAAACCAAGTTTTCGATACAATCCTATGGCTGTGGCAAGGCTTGTATGTGAGTATAGAATGATCTTTACAGCACCCAATGATCGCGCTTTGATTATAGCAGCCTCTGCCAGCAGTCGCCCGACTTTAATACCGCGGAATTTCTCATCTACAGCCATTTTGGTAAATTCATATATACCGGGCGATACATACTTCAATGCTACCGTGCCCGCCACTTCATCGTTGGCATATCCCATCAATATAGTGCCACCGTGTGCCAGTATGTGCTTATCCGGATGCTGCAGCACTTCAAAATCGATCGGCTCCATCCAGAAATATCGTTCAATCCATGCACGATTGAATTTCTCAAAATACGGTTGGTGCTTCGGCTCGTACTCTTGTATAGCGATATGTATTTTGGTGTCTGTCATTTCGGCTGCAGGTTTTTTTGAAAGTGGTGGCAGATCATTGTAAATCCTTTGTTCAGGTATAAACGATGTGCATCGGTACGCTGATAACCCGAATCGAGCGCAACAACGTTTAGTCCTTTGGCGCGCGCTTGTTCATCTACATAATCCAGTAACGCAGCGGCAAAGCCACGACCGCGATATTCCGGCAGTGTGGAAAGATCATCAATATATATGTGTTTTCCATTGAACAGAAAATTCTGGAAGCGATAGCCGATCGCTGCGACAGCTTTTCCACCTTCTTCAATAAAGGCCAGGTGATAGCCTTCGCCCAGCATCTCCCATACCCTGTCAACAAAGGTATCGTGTTGCAAATGCGGGCGTAAGGCCAGCAATACATCCCAGCACTTGCTTATGTCTTCTCTCGTTTGTGCGCGTTGAATGTTCATCTATACTATATTCTCCACGGGTTTAGAATACGTTCTGTTTCTTTTTTAGTATTAAGAAAGTCGCCATCAATGATCAGCAGCTTCACGCCTTTTTCAGAATACGACCGATGCATGCTCACGTTATCAGAAACCTGGTACGTCATGCCGCTGGACAGTGTAAATGTTCTTCCGTCTGCCAGTTCAGAGATCATCTCTCCTTCTATACAATATACAATGTGGCCGGCCTTGCACCAATGATCCGCTTTATAGCCTGCCGAGTACTCCACCAGTCGTATGCGTAAGCCGTCAAATTGCCGGGTACGCCACCTGGCTGTACCCTGCTCGCCACGATGTTCCGTCACCGGAACTGCAGCCCAGTCTGTAGTTTGAAATAAAATGGATTGCATAACTATCGGCTGAACTGGGCTTTCCACGCATCGCGTAGCTGATAGCCGCGATTGACTATATATATACCGGCCACAGTAAGCACGATGGCCATCCAGATGCGCGCGTTGAGTTTTTCATCGAGCACAAACCATCCGAGCACGACTGCTACCAGCGGATTTACATACGCATAGAGCGATACGATCGTCATCGGCAATTTACGCAAGGCATACGAGTAGCAGGCATACGCTGTGATTGAACCCATTGCAATGAGATAGATCAGGGGAAATACAACTGATGATGTCCAATGTACATTACTAAGATCATCGAAGATAAGGGATAACGGAATCATCCATATTCCACCAAAAAACATCTGCAATCCTGCATTCAAAAAAGGATTACTCTGCTCGCTGTGTTTCTTCAGCCAGATGCTGGCACCCGCCCAGCTGATCACGGCCACAAATGTTACTACAATGCCGAGTATATATTCGATGTTGGTAAACTGATTGATATACTCACTAAAGATGAGCACAATGCCAACCATGCCGATGGCTACACCCAACATAATAGGTACCGTGGGACGCTCATCTTTATTGATAGAGAGATTAATGATAATAACCATGACCGGCATAAGCGAACAGATTACCGCCGCTACACCACTGGGAATGTGTACTTCGGCCCACGCTACCAGACCATTGCCGAGCGTGATCATGAAGAAACCAGCAATCGCCTGACGAATAATATATGCGCGACCAGCCAGCTTCACCTTTCCAATCGTAAGCATGAAACCTGCGAGTATAAATCCGGCAATAATCTGACGGACCGATACAAACAGGAACGGAGGAAATTCAACCACAGCCATGCGCATCACCAGGTAGGTTGTTCCCCAGATGATGCAGATGGCGGCCAACGCCAGGTACGCAAATAATAATTCTCTTTTCAAAAGTATAGTTGGTTTAACATGTGAATAATTACGACTCAAATCTTGAGTTTAGTACGTAAAAAAAACAGTTTCAGTTTTGTTTATTTTGACCATATCAGTTTATCGCACTGCTGTTGACACATCTTCCTTTTTGACTACAACAGTCTGACATTTGACTACACTTGCTTTTTGTGTTGTGCTGAGCTTTGTACAAACAAAAAATTAAAATCAAATGAAAGTATTCGTAACAGGAGCCTCTGGCTTTATTGGTACTGCAGTGGTGAGAGAACTGATCGGCGCAGGACACACGGTTGTTGGTTTAGCTCGTTCAGAGTCATCGGCAGAAGCTATTCATAATGCAGGAGCAGAAGTATTGACAGGAAGCCTTGAAGATCTTGACATCTTAAAGCAAGGCGCTTTGCAGGCTGATGGTGTTATTCACACGGCCTTTATCCACGACTTTATTCAATATGCTAAATCAAATGATGTTGATAAGGCCGCCATCGCTGCTATGGGTGAAGTACTTATTGGCACAACCAAACCCATCATCGTAACCGCCGGAACTTTAGGATTGCCCGCCATAAATGGAATGATTACGGAAGATAGCGCTGCTATAAATTCAAGACGCAGTTCTGAAGCTGCTGCTATGGCATTAGCAGAAAAAGGCATACATGCTTCTGTAATTCGTTTATCACCTTCTGTGCATGACAAAGGCGACAAAGGGTTTGTTCCGTTTATCATTCAACAGGCTCGCAAAAACGGTGTCTCGGCATACCCCGCAGAGGGCAACAATCGCTGGACTGCGGTGCATCGTTTGGATGCGGCCAAGCTATATCGCCTGGCAATAGAAAAAGCAAGCAAAGGAGCACGGTATAATGGTGTAACGGATACGGGGATTGAAGTAAAAAGAATTGCTGAATTGATCGGCAAAAAATTGAACTTGCCTGTTACTTCTTTATCGGGTGAAGATGCTATCAAACATTTTGAGTGGATGAGTGGTTTTATAGGATTCGACAGTCCTGCTACGAGTTTCAAAACGCAGGAGCAGTTGGGCTGGAAGCCAACACACATCGGGTTGTTGGAAGACATGCAACAAAACTATTTTTAATATATAGTTTGAAACGTAAAAAGAAGTACATTTTAGTATGGAACAGCGGCATACCAGAAGAATCAAAACCATAAGTGAATTTCATAAGTTGAGAGGTTTACCTCAACCGGAACATCCGCTTATCAGTGTGGTGGACTACAGCGAGATTCAGCCACCTGCCGATATTTCTGAAACAAACTGGGTGTTTGATTTCTACCAGGTGTCCGTAAAAAGAGGGATGAATGCCAAGCTGAAATACGGGCAGCAGGAATATGATTTTGATGAAGGAGTCATGTTCTTCATTTCGCCCAACCAGGTTTTTGGTATCGAACCGGGAGCACATCCGTCAGCGCAGCGCTCTGGCTGGATGTTGCTCATCCATCCCGATTTCTTTTGGAATACATCGCTCGCAAAAAGTATTAAACAATACGAGTTCTTCGATTACTCGATACATGAAGCGTTGTTCTTATCAGAAAAGGAAGAGAAGACACTCAACGATATTATAGAGAACATTAAACATGAATATCGCACAAACATCGACAAGTTTAGCCAGGGCATCATTGTTTCTCACATTGAAACACTGCTAAATTATTCAGAACGGTTTTACAATCGTCAGTTCATTACCAGAGAGAAATCCAATCACCGGATTTTAGAACGTTTGGAAAATCTATTGACGGATTACTTTAATGATGACGACCTGATTTCAAAGGGCTTGCCCACCGTTCAATATATAGCAGACACCCTGAACACATCGCCGAAATATTTGAGCAGTCTGTTAAAATCATTAACCGGACAAAGTACGCAGCAACACATACACGAAAAGCTGATTGAAAAAGCCAAAGAAAAATTATCAACTACAACTTTATCGGTCAGTGAGATTGCTTATCAGTTAGGTTTTGAACATTCGCAATCGTTCAGCAAGTTGTTTAAAACAAAAACCAATCTCTCGCCTTTAGAATTCAGGCAATCATTCAACTGATTACATCGGCAGCTATATCCTATATCCTAGTAGTTTGTTCCTTTTATGTGCGGGTTGATCCACAAATGACTATACCAATGCCACGCTCCGTTTTTATCAGGCGCGGTTAACGTATAGAGCGTTCTGCGTTTTTTGCTGAGTGGTGCTGTTGCCTGCAGTGTTACCGTAACTTTATTCTTGTCGGTAATTTTAAATGAACATTTACCGCCTTGCACAAAACATTGAAGCTGGTTAAGACGAATACCTGCTGCATCAAAACTCAAGGTGAGCGTTGGTGGATTGGAAGCAGGCAGCATACAATCATCCGGAGTTATCTGCGTAAGTGAGAAGGCTTTCATAGTTGCCTTCTCTATAAATTTAGCTTTCGCTGAATAGGCTTCCGACATGGGGAAACGCGGGCATTGAAACAGATCGCCTCCGCTATACATTACTCCCGAGTTTTGTGCAGCGGCTGCTTTGAATCCGGCAGCTTTTACAATGCCCTTCATCTCATTATCAAATTCTCCGTAGGGATAAGAGAATACAGTGGGCGTAATGCCCATGTTCTCCTCTATTAATGATTGACTCAGTTCGATTTCTTCTTTAAAAGTTTTATAGCGTGTGGCAGCCGGTTGATCGAGAAAGAAATCGTGCGAGTGCGTGTGGTTGCCGATCTCTACGTTGTGATCAGTTGCATCTTTAAGCTGCGCCCACGACATATAGTCGCCTCCGCCAACCGTTTTTGTGTTGATAAACAA
>NZ_DAIQRQ010000066.1:22477-27173 GCF_036786105.1 Ohtaekwangia sp. | reverse complement strand
TTATGACAGCAATACTTCCTTTTATTCGCGTTCCTGATGTTGCTTTTGCAAAATCATGGTACGAAACCATTGGGTTTAAGTGCATTGGAATTCATGAAGAACCCGATTGTGGGCTAGACTGGGCAATGATGTGCTGGGATGAAGCTAAGTTTATGTTGTACCCCCAATTGGAGAATACTATTACAAATGCAAATAACTGTGGTCTTTATTTCAAAATGGATACCATAGTCGGGTTAGAGAAGCGATTAGAAGGTAAAGCCAAAATAATTGAAACAGTTACCAAAACAGAATATGGGAGAAAGGAAATTACGTTTCATGACTGTTATGGTTTTCAGGTAACATTTTCCAGCAAACCGGACTAATGATTGATATTGGAATGCGAAACGATGAGCTAGGTAAAAATTAACGAACAACTTGGCAAAACAAAAGTGAGTTTACTTTGATGTCCAAGCAGAGTCTCTCGCAGAGGACTCTGCGCCTTAGCAGACCCCCTTACCTATTCAGGTATAATTCGATATTAGAAGATTACAGTAGGTGCTTATTGATTTGAAGTGTGCTTCCGCCAGAGTCCCCGAAGGGGAGACTCTGCGGAGACATAAGATCGGAAAAGTCCCAATCCTTTTCATCAGTAAATTTGATACTAAACTTTTATGGCTATATTCGGCTAGGTGACCAAGTTCTATTAGCTTTAGTTTGTTGATTTCGAATTGCCGGCTTTGAATCTAAGATTCACAATATACTTCCTAAACATTTTTCCCACGGCTATAATTACCCCTCGCCCTTGTTGGTGTTCGGCTTAGCCGACAAATGCACCAAAAAATCCCAGTGTGTCTAATCAGTGTGGGATTTGGATGTGATTGTTGGTGAAGAACACCAGCCAAAGCATGAGTCCACAACAACAATGCATTCCTGTTGTGCCGCTGGCGGCACAACAGGACTAAGCTTTTTTAGGTCTTTTCCGCGAAGTTTTCGCTGGCGAAAACTTCGCGGAAAAGACTCTCAAGGGTGCGCCTGCAATTTTGCCTAAAGCACAAACTCAATTTCGCACCAACCAGCACAATCTTGCAAAACAGCAGTCTTTCAGAAATGAATGTTCACTGCTAATTATCAACCGGCCTTAATCACTTTAACCTTCAGTAAATAAAGTATAAAAACTTCACTCGCATCTTTCCCAGACACCACTACTTAAAAAACGGATACCCTGGTGCTGCATATTTCTTCATGCCTTCTTCATTTATATCAACCCCTATACCTGGTTTTTCGGAGAGTGTGATAAATCCATTCTCTACCATAGGGCCATCAAACTTTACAATTTCTTTATACATGGCATCGGTGTGAAAATACATTTGCCACTCGAGAATCATAAAGTTTGGAACAGATGCACATACATGGCAGGACGCCATCGCTCCGAGGTAAGAGGCTACCATGTGCGGAGCAAAGGGAACATAATAGAGGCTTGCCAGATTCGCGATGCGCTGGCCCTCTCCCAGCCCACCGGTTTTCTGAAGATCGGGCATGATAATATCAATGGCTCCCATCTCAAGTAAACGGCGAAACCCATAGGCCAGGTAAAGATTTTCGCCTGCGCAGATCGGCGTTGTGGTCGACTCTGAAATGATTTTATAGGCTTCCGGATTTTCTGCAGGAATCGGCTCTTCGAGCCACATCAGATTTAGCGGCTCCAGTCGCTTTGCAATCTGCTGGCCTGTTACACCATCGTATCGACCGTGCATATCGCAGCAGATGTCGATCTCTGGTCCTACCGCCTCGCGTGCTGCTGTTACCTGATCGACCATTCTTTTTAATTCTCCGGGACTGGCTGTCCAATTATAGCTGTCGTATTTCTTCGGATCGTTTCGCTGGTCGAGGTCAAACTTGATCGCGGTAAATCCCATCTTCTTCGCTTCAGTAGCCGCGTTTGCGAAATCTTCCGGTGTCGGCAGATTTCGCTGATACAATGCCGTATCACAATATACCCTGATCTTGTCGCGAAACTTTCCTCCCAGTAATTGATATACCGGAACACCCAGCGCTTTCCCTGCTATATCCCACAACGCTGTCTCGATGGCCGACAACACGGCAACATACATTCCTGCCTGCGCACCCTGAAATATACCCGACTTCCGCAAGTCATCGAAAAGTCTGTGTACGTTCAAAGGATTTTTACCTTTCAGGCGCCACTCCAATGCTTTAACAAAGTGATAAGTGCCGGCTACAGCATCAACACCTTCGCCGCATCCATATATACCCTGGTCGGTCTGTATCTTCACAAACAGTGAGCTTCCAAAACGGATAAAAGCGCACTGCACTTCCGTGATCTTCAGTTCTGCAGGTTTGGAATAGTATGTATTTCGCTCCATAGCCTGCGTAAGACCCGCACCGAATGTAGCGCTGAGCGGTGTAAGCATTGCTCCTGCTGTAATTGCCTTCTTAAAAAACGCTCGTCTTGATTTTGTGTTAGCCATAAACATTCTGATTACACTTCAACTTTACCAGGTTCGTTGTTTCAATAATTCCTGTATTTGTTCTTTCGATACGGGGAGTTTATCAACGTTGACGCGAAGCCACTGCGAAAAATCTTTTTCAATTTCATCTGACCATCTTGAATCTATTTGTCCGGGAGTATATTTCTGTTCGCGAAGACGCTGATGCCCGAACATATCGCGGAGCCTTACTACTTCAGAGGTCTTGACCACTTTCTCTGCGAGGTGAGCCGGAATGAAAATCACACCACCGTCACGACCGAGCACTACATCTCCCGGCATAACTGTTGCCTGGCCTATACGTGTGGGTATATTTATACCAACCAGGGTTGTATTCAACTGGCCTTTCGGATCATTCAAGTGATGCGAGGGATGATAGCTGCGAAAGAAAGAAGTAAACGAGCCTATCTCTTTCAGGCCCTTAATGTCTCGGATGGCTCCGTTGTATACAATGCCGTTGCCGGTCTTCGTATAAATTGAATTACCAAGATTGTCGCCAATGGTTGGCCCGTCTTCGTGTGCACCGAACTGATCAACTACGTATACATCGCGTTTCGTCAGCATGTCTATCGGCCAGCTGTTCTGCGACTTGATACGGTTGTCGCGAGTATGCCCTCGATCATCAATCGCCTGGTGTATATCGGGCCGCCCCGGCATAAAGGTCGCGGTTACAGCACGGCCTACCAGCACGCTGTCGGGATTGATCATCATCCATCCATCGTCAAACTGGTGTCTGTAATTTTCATTTCGCAACACTGCCCATGCTTCTTCCAGTGTTACCAGCTTCATGCGATCGAGAATGTTATCGGGCACTTTGGGGCGCCCGTCAGCATAGCGTTCTCCCTTCCATTCCGGTGTCAGGAAAATAAGTTCGTCTTTTGAAATTTGCTGTCCGCATGCAAGGGTAAACGAAGTTAAAATGAAGCAGACAAGCACTATAATATTTTTATATAGCATACAAAAAGTAAATTATGTTTTAGCATGTTTAATGGAATGCTCTTCCCGGGATACGCGCATAGCAGCATCGGTTGCTGTTGGTCGGGCCCGCCACCAGAGTGCCAGAGAAGAGCCGGTAATATTCATGATGGGTGCAAACACTGCTGGTGCCAGCCCAACCGTTGATAACTTTCCCATGGCTAAGGCAAGGCTGGAACCGAGCCCTGCATTTTGCAAGCCCACCTCGATGGCAATGGTTCGACAATCTTTTTCCTGTAGCTGCAGGACTCGCGCAGACCAGTAGCCCAGAAAATATCCACTCAGGTTATGAACCAGCATCGCGAGAATAAGATACCCTCCCACCACCAATAGTGCATCGCGACCTGCAGCGGTAATCACGACTATGATGAGGCCGATGCCAATCATGGAGACTGCGGGAAGAATATCATCCAGCACTTTGAAGCGTCCATGTATAAAGCGGTTGAAGATCAATCCTGCGCTCACCGGGATGATGACAATTTTTGTGATGTCCCATACCATGTTCCAGAAATCAATGTGTATATATTGCCCGGCCAGTAATTGCATGAACAACGGTGTAACAAAAGGCGCGATAAAGGTTGATATAGCGGTAAGCGTTACCGATAGTGCGAGGTTCGCACGCGCCAGGTATGTCATTACATTCGATGCGAGACCGTTGGGACAACTGCCGATCAGAATTATACCGGCCGACACTTCATCGGGGAATGAAAAGATGCGTGTGATAGCAAAGGCAACCAGTGGCATGATAAAGTAATGACACATTACACCGGCAATTACTCCCTTCGGCATTTTTATCACTCTCAAAAAATCATTCGCGCTTAAGCCTGTTCCCATTCCAAACATGATGATCTGCATAAGCGGGACGATGAGCCGGGAGAATTTAAAATTGCCGATCGATATAAAGTATCCGGGGTAATACATCGCCACGGTAACGGCTGCCAGAATCATAATGGTAAATGAATATCCCCTCAGCAGTTCATACTTTCGAATCGCTATACCAATAGAAAGGAAGAAAGCCATCAACAGCCAGCCTGCATAATGGTGCGCATTAAAACAGGTGACTATAATAAATCCGGCAATACACACGGCTGCTGACAGAAATAATACCGCGCTGATTTTCATCGCAGACATCTTGGGTTAAGTATAAAGTTTAATTACATTTCAACAGTATGATTGGCTTACTAAAGATTTGCATTACACACGCAACGTGCTTCCAATACTATACGGTGAAGGATTCT
>NZ_DAIQRQ010000066.1:0-22377 GCF_036786105.1 Ohtaekwangia sp. | reverse complement strand
AAAGATTTGCATTACACACGCAACGTGCTTCCAATACTATACGGTGAAGGATTCTATACAAGTTCTTTAGAATTTTTCCACACCCGTTACATTCATTTTTAATGCATTTACTTTATCCACCGGACCGGTAATGAAAAGTGTTTTCTCATCCGCACCACCGAATACATTATTCGTTGCACCGCCCCCGGTAAATATTCTGACCAGTTCCTTTCCATTCGGATCAACAACCACTACACCAAAGCCGTTGCTGATGTATATATTTCCGCGATTGTCCATCGACATTCCATCGCCACCGATGTCGGTAAATTTCTTCATGTTGGAAAGCGATCCATCAGCGTTAATGTCAAATACCCACGTGCCACCCATGTTGTCGCCAGCCCATTTGTTCACATATAGTTTTTTTCCATCGGGTGTACCTACCACACCATTCGGCCACGAGTCTGCATCCCATTCAGATTGTGTAGTGACTCTCACCAGTTCTTTGCTTCCTGGAGCGAGATAATAAACATGTCCACCTTTACCTTCATCTGCCTGTTCGGAATAGGTAGGCGGCCAGTTGGGATTGTTCGTTTTGCGCGGATCATCTTCGTCCCAATAGCCGCGCGGAAATATAGGGTCTGTTATATACATGCCACCGGTTACCGGGTTAATCCACACATCGTTGGGTCCATTCAGGAGCTTGCCGTTATAGTTATCAACCAATACTTCGTGACTGCCGTTTGGTGCTATCTTCCATACTTCTCCATGCATATCCGCACATGCAATGAGATAGCCGTCTTTATCGAAAGCCATTCCATTCGCACGGCCCGTTCCCTGCAGGAAGGGAGTTATAGCACTACTTGTGGCATCCCATTTATAGATGATGTCATTGGGTTGATCAGTAAAAAAGACGTTTCCATTTTTATCAACAGCAGGGCCTTCTGTGAATGAGTATCCGCTACCTAAATTGACGAGCTGTGCATCCGTGGCAATCAGTCCCTGGTTACTGTCACTTTTATCATCCGAGCACGAAGCCAATGCCCATAGCACCGGCATTACGAGGTAAATGAGGAGACTATTTCTTTTCATGTTATTTCTGTTTATTGATTATAATTTTTTCAGGTTTCATTAGCGACTTTCGTTCATACACATGAACAATGATATATATAGTCACAACCTATTCACATTCCGGGAAGGGTACGAAGGAAAGGCAACTGAAAACTCAGTCGCCTTTACACACCCATTATTTAACCAAACATCAAACCGGGTATATATAAATACTACCAGCTGATTCTATTGTTTGTCCCAGAAAACACGGGAGAGTAAATTATCGCCACCCATAGCCGCCACACCGCCTGCATAGCTTTTTGCATTGGCGGCAGCTTCTCTGTCGGGGAACGACATTCTCCTGGCAAACCCTCCGTTAAGTTTATTATTGAAGAGATTGGGACTTAACTCCGGGTAGCCGGTTCGTCTGAAATTTGCAAATGCTTCTGTACCATTTCTAAGATTCACAATCCAGTACTGGGTGTTGATCAAGGCAAGCGCATCGGTATCATTGTATGCAACTCCCGGATCAGCGAGGTACGCTGTAATTTCATCTTCCGGGATGGCCGTTGTCTGCGGGTAAAGTATATATACCGCCATGTCTGCCCGGATCGCATTTTCATAATAGGTTTTCGCGTCACCATCAACCCAGCCTCGCACAGCAGCTTCGGCCAGCAGTAAAGAAGTTTGTGCATACGTTACATAAAAATCGGGCGCAGTGGGTGACGCTACTTTCCAGATGTTCATCTGCGAATAGTTCAATCCTGCGCCGCGACTTCCCCTATACGGACCGTTGGGATCTGATAGTTGCGTACTGGTGATGCCTACCGGAACACCAAACTGATCGGCCAGGTCGGTGTCGGGATCAGTGTCTGTCACAACGGAACCGGGGTCATCGAATGTGGCGAGAATAAATTTTCCGCGTGGATCGTTCGTTGACTTCAACTGGTTTACAAACGGCTCTGCAGCATAGTTAAACTGTGAAAAATTTCGCAGGTTGTTATTCTCTGCCTGCACAGCTCCCGTTCCATATTTAACATAGGCATTGTCTGCATTCGAAGTCATAACGCCACCGGCTACAGCTTCCTTTACTATACTTTCTGCTTTCGATGGATTTACTTTGGAGTAACGCATTCCCAATCGCAGCAACAATGAATTACCCAGTTTCTTCCACTGCGCAACCTGGGCCGCTGCACTGCCCGCGGGACTCGCACTATTTTTTCCGTAGAAAAGATCATCAGGAACATAGTCGGCATTGGGATCAAGCGCTTTCAAAGCTTCCGTAAGCTCTTTATGCAAGTCTTCATAAATTACTTCATCATCATCGTAGGCAGGAAAAAATTCACTGGCCGTCACAGCCTTTCCGGCATTGAAATACGGAACGTCTCCATACTCATCTACCAACCCCATAAATACCTGCGCCTTCCAGATGCGGATCATGCTCAGCAGGTTAACACGTTCTGTATTTTCTCCTAATAAAGTGATGGCCTGCACCATGTTTCGAATGGGCCCGGGATAGGATTGATCCCACTTGGGATTATTGATCAAATCAATGTCTTCATTGAAATTGAAGCCGAGGTTTGCTCCGGTGTTATACGGACAAACAAATTGCTGCACAATGGTATGCTCTGCAGCCCAGGTGCCCAGGTGTGTGCGCTCTGCGCCTGCAAAAAGAAGTGCGGGGTCTACATCCGTTACAGCATACGGATTCGTGTTTACATCAACGAAATCCTGATCGCATGAGCCACCCAGTAAAATCGCTGCAGAGAGAAGTATATAGTTCTTTATGTTTTTCATAGTCATCAGAATCTGGCGTTTAAAGTAATGTTGTAATTACGCGTGGTAGGAAGCGATGCGTTTTCATATCCGGCTCTGAAGTCGCCCGAAGATTGGATCGCTTCAGGATCGAGTCCGGGAAGATCCTTGTAAAGAATTGCCACATTGCGGCAGGCTGCTGTCAGTGTAAGTCCTTTGATAAATTTGAATGTCGGTATATTCTGCAAGGCACTTGTAAAATTATAGGACACTGAAATGTTTCGGAGCTTCACAAAATCTGATTTGAAAATAAAGGGATCGCCAATTTGTTTGTTGCGATAATCGGCATAGAAGCTTTGCAGATCGGTAACAACCGATGTATTGGGTTCGCCTGAACTTTCGTACACTGCAGGAAATGTTATCCCGTTCTCTCCCTCGCGTCTGCCTTCCAGTGACAACTTCGAGTGGCCCTGTCTCAACATGTTGAGGTGTGTTGAAGACAGTACTGTTCCTCCAAACTTATAGTCGATGTGTACTCCGATAGTAAAGTTTTTATACCGGATGGTGTTGTTCCATCCTCCAACATATTTTGGAATAGAGCTTCCCACAGGTAAAAAGCCATTTGTTTTTTCAGCACCCGGTGTAGCACTCGTAGTCTCCAGCAGGCGACCATTATTATCGACTACAATTTGTCCCTTATCGTTTCTTCTATAGGTTCTCGTATACAATTGGTTCATGGGGAGTCCTTCGGTATACTGTATTTCTCCCAGAAACTCGTTACCGGTGCCATTGAAGTAAATCAGCGTGATGGTTCCGCTCTCGTTGCCAACATCAAGTACTTTGGTAGCCAGGTAAGCATTGTTCCACGATGTAGTCCAGCTGAAATTTCCTGCCTGCACCGGTGTTACTTCGATCAAACTTTCCAAACCGCGATTTCGCAGCGATGCTTTGTTTTGTCGTGAGTTATCGTACCCGGAAGCATTGGAGATGGTTACATCCAGAATTTGATTTGTGGTTACTTTATCAAACGCCCCCACGTCCAGCATTACTTTGTTGTTGAACAGCCTGAGTTCAAGACCGATTTCTTTTTCAGTAACGGTGAAAGGTTGCAGTGATTGATTCGGCGCAAAGGTGCCGCTTACCCCTGCCGTTGTCTGGCCATTGAATGGAGGGTTGATTGCATAGGTCAATACGTTGTCGTAAGGATTCACACCGTTGGCACTGCCTACCTGGGCCCACGATGCCCTCAACTTACCATACGAAAGCCATTGCTGATTTTCGAGCAGCTCAGAGAAAATAAAGCTGCCGGATACAGATGGATAAAATACACTGTTGTGTTTAGGATTCAACACTGAGAACCAGTCTTGCCTGCCGGTGAAATTAACGAACGCTATACCGTTATACCCAAACTCGGCCCAGCCATAGAGGGAGTTAATCCGGGTTCGGTTAAATCCATAGGGAACAAAGCCTTGCTGGTTTGCGTCCGGCTCGTTGAGCCAGGTGATCGTACCGTTCTTTAACGAGTAAAGATTGGGAACTGTAAAGCTCCTGGCATACTGTGCATTTCTCTGGAATTGTGTTCTCCACGTGTTACCGCCAAAGCTCGCATCAACAGAAAACTTTCCAAATTCTTTGTTACCACCTACCAGAAAGTCTGCGTTGATGTCAGACGTTTCATCCTGTTGTATATCGTAGCGGCCCCTATATTTACCAAACTCATCAATGGTTGTTGTAGCGCCTGATCCATTGAGTTGATTCCACTCCGTGAAACTGGAACCGCGATCAAAGTTGTAGCGGCCCTGTACATATAGCCAGTTGGTGAGTTGATAGCGTAGCGTTGCTGTGGCCAGAAGATGATCTCGTGTGTCGCGAAAGTATTGCCCTTTTTGAATTTGATAGTATGGATTATTAATCGTTCCGAGAAAACCGTTCGTCCGTAGCTCGGCACCGGTTACAGGATCAACAGCACTCTCTTTGAATGCTTCAAGCGGTGTAGATATAGACATCCGTCCGAAAAAATTTATAGCGCCATCACCCTGTGTACCGATTTGCGGAGGGTTAATGTTCTCCTCTTTGGAATAGTTGATATTCATCTGAAGCTTGAGCTTGTCGGTAATATTTTGATTTATACCCACGTTGAAGATCTTCTTCTTATACTCGTTGGTTGGTACAATACCTTTTGCATTTGTGTTTGAAAAGGAAACACGGAAACTTCCCTTGGCACCGCCACCCGAAAGCCCCAGTGTATTCGTCCAGTTTGTTCCGGTTTGCAGGAAGTGAAACAGTCGATCTTTATAAGCAGAGTACGGTCGCATAACACCGTCAAAGTTGATGGTGGGTGCGCCATCCAGTCGCTCACCAAAACCAAACTGGCCATTGCTCTGTGCTTCTCCCTGCGTTTTTGGTCTTACACCGCCACGCCCTGCACCGTATTCTGTTTGTGTAATCTCACCAAGGTAATTCAGCGCATGCGAGCTGGTAAAGCTGGATGTATAGTCTATACCTATCCCCTGATTTTTGCTTCCTGATTTTGTTGTGATAATAACGGCACCATTGGCTGCGCGTGCACCGTAAATAGCAGCCGCTGTGGAGCCTTTGAGCACCGTCATGGATTCAATATCATCCGGATTTATACCCTGCAGATTGTCGCCCCGGTCGCGCTGATTTACCTGGCCATTTCCATTCGCGCCACGCGCGCCCTGGTCCATGGGTAAACCATTGATTACAATAAGGGGTGCATTATTCGCACCGGCAAACGCAGCCTGGCCGCGCAAGCGAATCTGCATACTTGAACCTGCACCCGCAGCAGGAGGTGTAATGTTCAGGCCGGCTACTTTACCTTCCAGCGACTCCATGACATTGGTAGTGCGGTTGGCAAGAAGCTCGTCCGTTTTTACGGATGTTACCGAGTAGCCAAGTTTCTTTGATTCTTTCTTAACACCCAGCGCAGTAATAACAACTTCATCCAATGCCTGCACATCTGCCGCGAGCGTAACATTCATAACGGTTTGCCCATTTACAGCTACTTCCTGTGTTTTAAAACCTATAAAGGAAAAGACGAGTACAGCATCGTTGGCCACTCCTCCCAGCGAAAATCTTCCCTCTACATCGGTAACCGTTCCTTCTGTAGATCCGCGCACAAGTACATTTACCCCGGGCAAAGGAGTCTTGCTTTCGTCAAGAACCTGCCCGGTAATGGTTTGTTGTTGTGGAAGAACGTTGAATAAAATCCTTCCGCTTCCGGCACACGCATCGATGCATACCAATAATGTTAGCATGCCAAATAACAGTGCATAGAGTTTTCTCATAGAGTGTTTGGTTAGTGATGGTGATGTTTAGTTTTCGAATTGCCACTTCCCAAAGGCTTTAAGTGTAGCCATGACAATTATGATCGAAGTTGACTAAACTTCTTTCCCCAGACTTCCAATTAAAGCCGGTGAAGATTTTTGCACACGTTTGCAACAGAGGTATTCGGCTTGTGATGGCTGCTAACGGTATAGTTTGAGCTGTTGCTGCCTTGCATGATGATGCGGAGGGTGTGATAGAGTTTTGTGCTTTTGGCTTTCGCTGGGGAACTTCAGGAAAAGATTTAAAAAAGCTGAAACCGGCGGTGACGCAGGTGTCACAACAAGGTTCAATTTTTTCCTGTCTGCAACAAGAATGAGGCGTGAAAGTATAGGTTAATCGGTTGCTCTTTGCCTCTATAGTCTTTTGCACCGGCAGTAATTCGATTGCCGATTGAATGTAAAGACTACATTTTGAAACTATAAATGACTATAGCATGAAAAAACATTTGATATTTTTCCACGGTGGCGATTCGAAAGAGGATTATGAAGCGGATGCCAAACTTGTAGCTTCACTGAAAGCAAATTTAGGTTCAGCGTATTCCATTCACTACCCGCTATTGTCGAACAATGGAACACCGGATCTCGGCAGACGCGAACAGATCAGCCGCGAAATATCGGCGAGCGAAGACCATGTTATCCTGGTTGGTCACTCCTTGGGAGCTTCGATGTTGCTGGTGTGCTTGTCAGAAATAACGATCAACAGAAAAATTACAGGTATATTTCTTTTAGCACCACCGTTCTGGAACAGAAATGAAGACTGGGCCAAAGCTTTTAAACTGAAACCCGATTTTGCAGAACACCTCGACAGGAAAATACCTTTATATTTTTATCACTGTGTTGATGACGATATTGCACCTTTCTCACACATGACCGTTTACAGGCAGCACCTTCCCTGGGCTACCTTTCGTGAAATTCCCACCGGCGGTCATCAACTTAACAATGATCTTACGCTTGTCGCTAATGATATTAAGTCATTAGCATCTGCCGGATAATCGCTGTCGTATTCAGCCCTCATATTGTCGTATTTATACAGCACCGATATAGCCTTTGTTCGCGAGCTTTGTATCGTGCACAAACAATTTTTACATTACTAAAACAAAGGAAATAATATGAGAAGAATAATTGTAATATCGATGATTACACTGGATGGCGTGATGCAGGCTCCCGGTGGACCCAAGGAAGATACATCTGGTGGTTTCAAATATGGCGGCTGGACTGCGCCCTATAGTGATGAAGTATTTGGCAAAGAGATGCAGGAAGAACTAAAGCAGGCCGACTATCTTTTGGGAAGAAAAACATATAAGCTCTGGGCAGGCTACTGGCCCGAACATGGAGACTTCTGGCCAGGTATAAATGAAGGCTATAAATATGTGTTCTCCAAAAACATGAAGAAGTCAGACCCTATAGTTACCGGTTGGAAAAACTCTGTAGTACTCAAAACTGTAGCCGATATCAAAAAGCTCAAAAATTCAAAAGGCTCCGATATTCAGGTGTGGGGAAGCAGTGAACTCATTCAATTGCTGTTGAAGAATGATCTTGTAGACGAACTCAAACTCAAGATTTACCCGTTGACGTTGGGTAAAGGAAAGAAGCTCTTTAATAAAGGAGCTATTCCTGCAGCGTTTACCCTTACAAAGAGTATTGTTACTCCCAGCGGAGTGATCATTGCCAGCTACAAACGAGCCGGAAAAGTGAAGACGGGCGATGTAGTGTCTTCGTGATTGGCCTGAAACTTTAAACTAAAAAATTTTTGTCGTTTACTTTGTGCAACCAGATAATTGCACATATATTTGCAATCACTTAGTTGCACATAAATATGGAAGTGAGACGAGATGTTTTTCAGGCAATAGCCGACCCGACAAGAAGAGCTATTTTGGTATTGATAGCAGCTCAGGCAATGACACCCAATGCCATTGCAGAAGAATTTCATACCAGCAGGCAGGCGGTTTCCAAACACATTCAGGTTCTTACCGAATGCGCGTTGGTAAAGCAAGAGCAGAGAGGAAGGGAAATTTATTATTCACTTGAAATTGACAAAATGAAAGAGATCGACAAATGGCTAAGCCAATTCAGAAAAATTTGGGAAGCCCGATTCAATCAACTTAATGAAGTATTATCAACCATGAAAAAACAAAGAAAATGAACAACACTGCGCTATTTGATTTCACCGTTGACAAAACAGCAAAAACGGTATCCATAAATATGGAATTTGATGCTGACCCCTCGCTCGTATGGGATGCTTTTACAGTACCGGAAATACTGGATCAGTGGTGGGCTCCCAAGCCCTATATATCAAGAACAAAATACATGGACTTCAAAGTTGGCGGCCAGAGGTTCTATGCCATGGTAAGCCCTGAAGGACAAGAGCGATGGTCTATTCAGCGATATACTTCCATTACGCCAAAAACGAATTTCAAAATATTCAACTGTTTTGCAGACAAGGATGAAAATCCTCAACTGCCGGGTTCTGACTGGGATCTCAATTTCAGCGAACACGAAGGTCCTGATGGCTCGCGTGGAACACTCGTCAGCATCAGCGTTTACAATGAATCGCTTGAACGCATGGAAAGTTTGCTTGAAGGCTTCAAACTCGGAATGGCTGCAACACTCGAAAGCCTGAAAAACCTGTTGGCAACATTATCCAAAAAATGATTTACGTTTTCAAAACTTCTGTCAAAACAAAACATGAGGTAAAAAAACTCAAGCCGCATATCGATTCGTTATTGCCAACTGAAAAATGGAATTTCGACCTCGAAGACTGCGACAGGATTTTGCGTATTGACAGCGAAGAAAATATAGTTTTGAAAATTACAGGTTTACTAAGCATCTACAAATTTCACTGCGAAGAATTGGAATAACGCTTCCCTCCTATAGCTTTAGCGAAGGCCGGAATCAAAAACAACTATATAAATTATGGCACACATCAATCCCTATATTCACTTCAACGGAAATGCCGAGGAAGCATTTACATTTTACAAATCAGTATTCGGAGGAGAGTTCGCTAAAATTATGCGTTACAAAGACATATCGAGTGCTGAATATCCGATTCCTGAAAATGATGCCCATAGAGTTATGCACATTGCCTTGCCCATCGGTAAAGGCAGTGTATTACTGGGTAGTGACGTCCTGGGGGCTATGGGACGTGTAAGCGAAAACGACAACCGGAATACAATTTCTATCAGTGCAGAAAGTCGTGAGGAAGCTGATAAATTATTTCATGGACTTTCAGCAGGTGGAACCGTTGAAATGCCAATGGCTGACGGTCCTTTCGGTGCATACTTTGGGATGTTTGCAGACCAGTATGGTGTTCAATGGATGGTAGATTTCACGCCAAAAAAATAAGTACAGAAAGTAATTCATAAAAGAAATAAACGCCTGACATCCGATGGTGAGATTATTCTGAATCATCATGTCAGGCGTTTTTCTGTTGCTCTGAAAATCGCCAGGTTTGGTGTATCCCAAATTACGGCCGTTGCGCACAGGCTGATGTTTAACCTTGACGGGTATATATATCTTCAGCATCACCGGATTGCATCGGTCACCGATCGCCCTTGATGGCTTTGGCAATGGCCTCCAGATGGTCGTTAAACGAACTTAACTGTATCAGCATCTGGCCAGATGTATCGCTTTCACTCAGCATCCCGAATTTGTTATTCTTCACGAAGATTTCTTTGATCTGCTTCCAGCGTCTTCCCTCCTGCTCGGTAAGGAAACCGGCAATCTCTTTTAGCCGAAGTAAATTAGCTTCTGCATCCGATGTTAATGTTTGAGATTCACCTTCATAGTGAGAAAGAATCAACGTGTTTACTTCCTCAGGATTCATAAGCGGCACAACTTTACCGGCCATCTTATTCATATTCCTGTAAGAGCCTTGTAACTTAAAAGCAGGCTCTGTACGGTATGCATCTTTCATGGCTGCACTCGCTATATATTGTTGATTCACAAGCATCACGATATCGCGGATGCGGGCTATATTTCTGACTACCGCTACAGCGTCATCAATTTCCTGTCCGTTGTAATTCCCTTCGAGTTCCGGAAGCAGATCGCTGTTTGTTTCCACATAACGGATGAGTTTATACAGATCATCAAAACTGCGGTTACTGATGCGCTGCAAATAGCGATTTTCTGCCACACAGTTTTCGATCAGGCTGAGCCTGAACAGTTGATCAGAGCTGCCGATTACATCACCGAGGTTGTAAACATCGGCACGGTTCGCCAACATATCCGGAATTTTAAATTGCTCGCCACTCTCTGTATACGGGTTGCCGGCCATCACTACACAGAAACGTTTTCCACGCAGATCGTAGGTTTTGCTTTCACCTTCAAAGATGCCATCCATTTTTCGCTGACCATCGGCAAGCGATATAAACTTTTGCAGAAACTCTGCACTGCAATGCTGAATGTCGTCAATATAGAGCATTACATTATCGGCCATCTCAAACGAGAGGTTTATCTTTTTAAGCTCTGCGCGTGCACCGGAAGTGGTTGCCTCCTGTGGATCAATCGATGTAATGCTGTGCCCGATGGTCGGACCGTTAATCTTCACAAAATGAAGTCCCATCGTTTTTGCCAGGTATTCCATTAACGTTGTTTTACCATAGCCGGGAGGCGATACCAATAGCAACATACCCATGCGTGCCGTGCGCTTGTCATCGCCTGCCGCACCGATCTGTTTTGCCAGGTTTGCTCCTATCAACGGGAAGTATACTTCGTTAATCAGACGATTACGAACAAACGAGCTTAACACTTTCGGTTCAAGTTCGCTGATCTTCAGCTGCTGGCGATACTCCTGTATCAATTGTTCTTTAACCTGGTTGAAGGAAGTGAATGCCGGCACCACGGTATCAAAATAGCGGCGCATCTTCTTCATAAACTGGTGAAAGTTTACTATATATTTTCCTTCACCCTGTATCACCGTATGCGTGCCTTTTAATCCGGCAAGCTCAATCGTATCTGCTGCTACCCTTTCCTTGTAAGCATGATCTTTAAAGAGAAGCAGGCAAGCTGTTTCATCTATATATTGTCTGTCGGCTGCAACTGTTCCGGTTTGCAGAAACGCATGCAGCCAGCTTTGAACGATATAGAATCGCTCTGCCGCATCGAAACCGGTATTATTTACCTCCTGCAGAAACAACGCTGTTCTTCTTTGCGCCTGTAAATATTCATCAAATGCTTTTTTAAGATGTAGCGCCTGCTGGCTGCATGTAAAGTGTTTGGCAACCGAAAGTTCGGAGTATAAATACTGTGCAACCTCATTGGCATCTACCGATTCGTATGCAACCCCGGCCTGCAGGAATCGCGATGACAATTCACTTTCTACAAAACCGGCACGTTTACTTTGCGGAAAACTTTCCTGTATAGAATAAGCGGCAGTAATTAACTGCTGAAGCTTGTTGACGGAGGCTTCATCCAGCGCAAACCAGAATCGTTGCGCCGCTACCCGCACAGCAGGAGAAAACTGTAGTATACCTAATTCTGTCTGAAGTTTCTTTAGCCCCTGGTAGATGGCTATAGCATCTGTATTATGAACACCTTTGAGGTAAGCCGCGGCGTAGTCCCGCTCTGTTCTGTCATTCAGAAAAGTTTCAAAGTTCCAGGGTTCATGCTGCTGCAGACTTTCCAGGTAAGTCTGGTAAGCGAGGTATTCAGAACGGTATATCTCTGCATTCTCCGAAATCAGTTCCTGTTCCCAGATAGCCCGGTGCTGATACAGCGCTTCAGCCGTTACCTGCTTATAGAAGCTGGTTCCCAAAAGATGAAAGTATAAATTCTCATTTTTGCGAACGATCGTGAGATCGAGCACTTGCTTATTGACAATGAACTTGTAATTACCGAGTGCAATTATATTCTGACCATCAACAAAAAGATCAGTCTTGTCTTTGAGATTTCGCAAGGCCGTTTCCTGTGCAACTTTTACCAGGTTCTCCAGGTTCTCTGCTTTCGCTACATCGCCCAGGTCTTTTAACTCATCCATCAGGTTACGCACCTTGTCCACCATCAGGTCGGTAGAAAAAAATGCGTAGATGCTTTCCTTATCGTTAAATGACTGTGCTTTATTTTCAATGTTCTTCAGAACCCGCAAACCGATCTGCTCCAATGCCGTTGTGCGCTTGTTCAGTTGAGCGATCAGCATTTCTTTTTTACCATTGAAGGCTTTGATCACCTCGTCACGCTTATCGGCAATCCTGACTATAAATTCATCAAAGTCGGCAAACCTGCTTTCGAGTTCTTCCACCTGTATACTTACTTTGGTGAAATACTCTTCGCACTTTTCAGGTGACGTGGAAAGGTCGAGAAAGTTTACAATGCTTTGATCGAGCAGCGTTAGTTGCGCATAAAACTGGCCTGTGGATTCCTGAGCTTTCAGTGCTGTGGTGATGCGTACCAGTTCCGCTTTTACCTCATTCAGTGCTGCGAAGATCAGCGAGATCTTTTCAACAATACGCGTAGTCTGTGTAGTGTCTTCAATTTTCAGGCTGTTCAGAATATCAATAAGCATTTCCAGCCCCGTGGAAATTTCTTTTATATTTTGCTCAACCGGCTGGGCATCGATCACTTTGGTAACACCGGCTGCCGCCTTCTTCAGGTCAGCAACCCTGGCTTCATACGGAGCAAGCGCTTCATCTTTCAGCAAGAACTGAACGGTATCTTGTGAAAGTGAGCTATTGTATTGTGCCAGTGTCTCCTTTAATGCATTCACCGCATTACTATCGATATAGCGAATGTTCTGCAGATCGATAACAGCACCTTGCATGCTCCGTGTAGCTGCCAGAAGATTTACCAGCTGATCCAGTGATGTAATGGTAGCACCTTTTACATCGACCACCAGTTGATCAACCCGCTTTTGCATGGCCGCAAGATGGTCTTTTGCATGCTGGCGCTGCGACTGCACTTTTGCAAATTCATCGATAGCCGTATTGGCTATATTTCGTATCTGCGTCAGCGGAGTGGCAAGATCGAACGTGCCATTATCTTTTAACCAGAAATAAGAGTCAACAATATCGCCGGCACGTTTATATATATCTTCGTAAAGATCTTCGTAGGTATCTTCTTTCTGTAAGAGTTGTATCACCTCCTGGCTTTCGCTCATCGCGCTCACAATATCTTTGTTGCCGATCTTATACAGCACGTTGTTACTCATCGCTGTATTTTCCTGGAGCGTAGCAGTATAGGGCGTTTGCCAGATTTGCACCTGATGGTGCCTTACCGCTTCACTTTCCGATCGGAAATAAACCAGCATGCCATCGTTAAACACAGTAAAGCCGTTGCAGATGATCGGTGTCTCTACATGTTGGGCAATCATGTTGTATGACATCAACACATACGTATTGGTCAGTTTCTGGTAGAATATATATAAGAAGTCCTCGCCGTTGGGAGAAGCAATACTGCTGCTGAATTCGAGGTCCGGTATATTCAGATCGAATATCTTGTGTTCCCCACTCTGCAAATAATAGCCGTTCGGAAATACAATTCCCTGGTTGTCGGGCAGCAGAACGCCTGCATCAAGTAATGTGTTAACCGGAAGAACCTGCTTGGTGCGTACATTGAAAATATAGGCGCGAAAGTTTTCTCCATACGGCTTTATCTTGATAGGTATCAGGTTTCCAAGGTCTGCATAATGATATTCGGCATCATCCAGTTGTTGATCTTTATTCAATACCGGCTCAGAATATATACCTCTCCCCGAATCGGTGTTGTTCTCAATCTTTATGGTAATATCGCCATGAACGGCTTCTATAAATACTTTATCCAGGATGGAGATATGCGGATGGACACCCAGCCTGCGATTGCTGAGATCGGTCTTAACCCAATCGAACTCGTGCTGCGGTGCACGCTTCACTTCATGAACACTTCGGTCATCAATATATACCAGCTTCTCGTCTTTGATCAACCACTTAAAAGCCTTTCGGTCGTCAGGACTTTTGCTGGTTTGAAAGATCATATATACATAGTTCTCCGTCTTGACAAACTTTGCAAAGATCGAATCCCTGTAGTACTTGTAAAGATTGCTGAAGTCTGTAATAAAATTTTCGTCCTCAATCAGCGTAAGCGGCTCGGGTGTAAAATGATTGCCGTTAAACTTATAGATGCAGAAAACATCGCTGAGCTTGATATTTTCACGCAAACCAAAATGAACGTTATACCCGAAGAGAGTAAGATCGCCAAAGGCCATGATGCCACGTGCCACGCCGCTGTTAACCGTAGTGATGCGTTGGTTGCCGGCCAATTGAAAACCGGTTGAATTGAATATTTCCTTGCGTGCATTATTCAGCTTCGCCAGCCTTTCCTGCAAATTCAACCGTTGTTCTTCCAGGCGCTTCCGGATGATCTCATACGTTCCGGAATCCAATATAGTATTTGTGCTTTCAGTACCTGCCATTACAAAAAAGATAAACGCTGATGAACATCACACATCCGTGTAAATTACTCCCCGATCGCCAGAACCGGAACTCTCATCAAGTCCGATTCGTGCGTTATTGATCGCTGCTTCGCCCGTGCAAGACGTATTACAGCTTCCTGTTGGATAATCCCAAACTGCTTGCCAGGTTGGCCAGGTTGATCAATGATGAACGATCTTCATCAGAGCTTTTCTGCTGCATCTTCAGAATCAGACTGGAAATGGTCAGGTTCTTAATGTCATTGGATGTTATACTATACTTCGATGCAAAATCACGGATGCGATCCAACAGGTCGCCTCCCTTTTCTCCGTCACCGAGCAGCGCCGTTTTGAGTTGCGTTGCGTTCTCGCTTTCGTTAATCAAACGATCGAAGCCTTTTGCATTTGAAATCTGGTTAACTATATTCTGGAAGAACATAGTCTCACCACCCACGATATCAATCTTTGTTGACTTCAACGCCTCGCCCAATACTGCGGCCTGTGCCTCGGCAATCTGCGTTTGCGTGTTGATCTGCGCGAGCGCTATATCTCTTTCCTTGGCGAGCAACAACTTGAACTCTTCGTGATCTTTTCCTACACCATCCAGCTTCTTCATGGCTTCCGCCTTCTCCTGGATACCGGCCGCTTCTGCCAGCGCCTTTTCTTTTGTTACTTCAGCTTCCGTTAAACCTTCTTTGCGTTTTGCTTCGGCAACCTTCTCAATGACGGTAGCATTCACTATACCTTGTCTCTCGGCTGCCTCTGCTTTCGCCATCATAACCTCTGCTTCAGAAAGACCCTTCGTGGCTTCTTCACGTGCCTGAGCTTCCGCCAGTATTTTACGCGCTTCGGCTTGTTTCACTGCGGCTTCTTTCTTGGCATCAGCATCAATAATCAATTGCTTGGCTTTTTCTTCGGCAGCTTTCTTCTCTGCCTCTGCAGCCTTCACTGTATAGATCAGTTTTTCTTCCGCCTGCTGACTTGCCTGTGTTATACCTACTGTTTTAGTACGCTCCACCTCGCGGAAAGCTTCCAGGTCTTTTACACTCTGCTGTTCCTCTACCACACCCTTTTCAAGACGAACGCGATCACGAATAACATCCTGTATATTCTTACGCTCAATCTCCACGGTTTTCTCTTTTTCAATTTGCGCCAGTGTTACAATCTTCTCCCGTTCGGTAGCTTCCAGGGCGCGGTCTTTTTCAACACGCTCGGTCTCTACTGCATCGGTGCGCTGTTTGTTCTTTTCAGCAATGATGATCTGGCGTTGTTTGTTTTCTTCCTGCACAGCAAGCGACTCGTCTGTTTTGATGCGAACCGTTTCTGCGCGTAATCTTTCTTCTTCCCGCACTTTGGCTATCTCAGCCCGCTCACGGGCACGCACATTCTCAATCTCTCTAAACTGCTTCTCTTCTTTCTCAGCCATCTGACGTTCCAGCTCGAGTATAGCTTCACGCGCTTCAACGTTCTGCTTCTTGATAACTTTCTCTTCTTCACGCTTGATGAGGTTGGCTTTTATATTCTGCTCCGCAGTAAGCTCCGTAATTTTTTTGATACCCTGTGAGTCAAGAATGTTCTGCGCACTTAAAAACTTTATCTGTGTTTGCTCAAGATAATCGATAGCACAGTCATCCAGAATATAACCATTAAGGTCGGTGCCAATGATATTCAGAATTTCGGTTCTGAACTCGCGGCGTGCTTCATATAGCTCGATGAAGTCGAATTTCTTGCCAACGGTTTTTAGCGCCTCCGAGAATTTTGCCTCGAAAAGATTGCGAAGTGTCTCTACATCGCTCGCACGTTCTGTGCCAATGATCTGCGCTACATTTAACACATCATCTACATTCTTGTTTACGCGAACAAAGAATGCCACTTTAATATCTGCACGGATATTGTCTTTGCAAATAAGACCTTCGCTTTCCAGACGGTCGATCTGTAATTTCTTTACCGAGATATCCATGATCTCCATTCTGTGAAGAATCGGAATCACATACATACCCTTGTTAAAAGCGACTTTACCACCGCCAACGCCGGTACGAACAATCGCTTTACCATGCGGAATCTTTTTGTAAAAGTTCGCAAATGCAAACAGGATAATAAAAATAAAGAACACAATTCCACCGATCAGCAATAAGCCGATGCTGCTAAGTACGCCCATAGTAGGTAGATTTTAAGGTTAGTGTTAGTTTAAAGGTATAGTTATGAATATAGTATAATCAAACAATGTTGGAAAGATTGACCTCCGGCACCACCAGGTAAAATTTCTTGTCTGCCGATTCATCTGCAATCATTATCTCAGCATCGTAATGAATAGATTCACCGGTTTTACTTTTTACATTGATGCGAATAATGTCACTTTGTATTTTTACTTCTGCAGCGCCGATCATGTTACCCGAAATTGTACTTCTCATTCTGCCGGTTCGTCCCAGCAGTTCCTGTGGCTCTTCTCCGTTGTAGCCCATCGCATCATATACTTTGATCAGCGGTTTTGTTGCATAGCGTGTTATCAGGTAAGCAACAAAAAATACGGGAACAAGAATGAACACAGATTTCCAGCCCCAGCCGCTCAACCCCAGCAGCACAGAAGAGGTTAAGGTTACAATCCAGGCAATGAATTTAAAAACAGAATATACCACCATGAATGGCACCTTGCCGATGTTGACAAATTCCAGGGCTTTCTGAAAAAACGATTTGTCTGCTGCTGCATCCTCTGCATCGCCATCCACATCGGTATCCAGGTCCGTTCCATGCACATCAACGTCTGTGTCAATGTCGGAATCTCCAAACAAATCGCCTGCAATAAACGTGGTTATCCAATAGATAGCCGTTATGCCTGTAAGAACAGTCATGATCGCGTTGCTCAGCGGGTGAAAAAGCAGGTGTGTTATACTTGGCATGGCTCGATAGAGTATTCTCCGGTTACTATATACCTAATTTTTCCTTGATCGCCTGAAGATCTTTTTCAATCGACAATGAATCATCTTTCAGCAGGCTGTCCAGTTCTTCTTTCAGACTGCTTTTATCGCGGCCTATCTCGCCATAGGCTTTTGCCAGTGCTTCCTGGTCTTCCACTTTCGCTTTCATCCGCTCCAGCATTGTAATGGTGCCGTTGTTGTCGAGCTGCGCCATTTGTTTGTTTACCTGCACCGTGGCATGGCTCACTTTTACACGGGCTCTCAACGTGCGCAACTCTTTTTCCCATTTATCAAGATTCTCTTTGAGAATCTCAGTATTGCGCAGCATGTCTCTCGAAGATTGCTGCAAAGCCACTACCTGCAAGCCAAGCTCCTCCGATTCTACATAGTATTTTTTACGGAGCGATAATGCCTCACGCGCAAGCTCTTCAGCCTTGATCATATCCACCTGGCCGGTCTGCGCTTTTTGCATAATCAATATAGCTTTTTCCGCATAATTTCTCGACTCCTGCTGGTAGTAAAGCTGTTCATTTTCAGTGCGTATGGCCAATGCTTTTACCTTGGCATAAGCCTCTGTCGCTTCGGCAAGATCCACACGCAATTCGCGAAGACCTTGCTCCGTCATTTTAACAGGATCTTCCATTTTATCAACCGCGGCATGGATCTCAGCCTGCCCTATTCTTAAAAGTCTTTTGAAAATATTCATGACTGATAATTTTTATGGTTCATAAACAATCGTAGTCCATCTATAACTTTGAGAAATCAATGATCTGTTGCGAGAACTCACTCAGCAATAATCCGAGCGAGTTTAAGGCACTTTCAAATTCATTAAAGTCTATATTCTGAAGCTGCATGGTATAGCGAAACAGCACACGGTTTCCTTCTTCATTAATAACAAAGGCTCCGTGAATCGTATCGCGGTTCTTTTGCAGCAACTTTTTGAACATATCAAGATTGTCTTCCCGGAAGGAGAAGAGAAACTGTTCCATAATCAGTATAGGAGGTGCAATGCCCAGAATCAGGTTATGGATACCATCGGGCTGGTTATCGATCTTAAGAATGCCGCTTTGCTCATTTTTATAGAGAATTCTGCAATTCAGCCGCAGTGCGAAATCTTCGATGGTCTCAATAGTATTCATGAGCATTAGCGTCTTGCTGTCTGAACAAACTTAGGCATAACTTTCCACAATTGCAAAAAATATTAGCATTGTGATAAATAGAATTACAACTATATTTGATGATCATGACAAAGATAGGCGCAAACATTAAAAAGATCAGAACAGCTAAAGGTCTGAGTCAGCAGGCATTTGCAGACTTGTTTGCGCTAACGAGGGGCAATATCTCCTCCTACGAAGAAAACCGGGCCGAACCGAGGATTGAAACGGTGATACAGATTGCCAATTATTTTAGCATTCCGCTGAATCAATTTGTTGAACAGAATCTTTCCATCCACGAGATATTGAAGTATAACGGCGATAAGTTGATTGAGGATGAAAAACACATCATCAATCTTCAACTCCGGCAGATTCCGTTTATCAATGACGCCATCTATATAAAATGCTGTTACCAGGAATTGTTGTTCAATGACTGGGATAGTTTTCCGAAGTTGATTTTACCGGAAGTTAATCACCACAACATGCTGGCGTTGAGTTTCAATCCGAATATACCCCACCACGAGTCGCTTCCGCAATATCAAATGAATGACGTATTGATCTTTGAAGAAGTAACGCAGCAAAACATTCACCTCTGTCAAAACAAGACAGGTCTTTTTACTTCCGAGCATGAGATCATGATCGGACAGTATGAAATGAAAGATGAAAAAATTGATCTCGTGCTAAACGATTTCAAAAGAGAACGATTCGACTTCAAGCTTACCCAAAGATTCTGGAAGCTGTTTGCACTATATCAGCATGTATGATGAAAATAGCCGCGAGCCACTAGCTGCCAGCTACTGGATGTAATTGTGAGTGGGTGTTTTGACTTCGCCATTCGTTGGTCTACGTTCCTTGTTCAAGATTCAAAAATTCAGCTTGTATTTAATCTGTGCTTATCTGTGAGTTCTGTGGGAACCCAAATGTATTTGCTCTCAAAACTAAAACCGGAAATGCCAATTCTGTATAGTCACTTTAGTGGTCCAGCTACTGGATGTAATTGTGAGTGGGTGTTTTGACTTCGCCATTCGTTGGTCTACGTTCCTTGTTCAAGATTCAAAAATTCAGCTTGTATTTAATCTGTGCTTATCTGTGAGTTCTGTGGGAACCCAAATGTATTTGCTCTCAAAACTAAAACCGGAAATGCCAATTCTATATAGTCAAATCAATTATTACCCTTAAAACTCTTGATTTGTAGTCTTTAACAAGGGGGCGTCAATCGGTTAGTTTTCTTCGCCAATATTTGGTTGGTCCGTAAGTCACCAGTAATCGGAATGTTTGCGGGACTGGTTCGCCATACTGTTTCGCCGGCACCCATTTAGGGATTACCGTTAAAACTCTTTTTAACTCCTGGCATGCCCCACTTAAACTATCCGTCAGGCATTTCACATCGCTGTAATCGCCAGTTTTATCAATTGTAAACTCCAAGTCGATTGTTCCGGATTTATTCGCTTTCAATTCCTCGATTGGAAACTGAAAGGCATTTCCAAAAAACTCCTTAAAAGCAAATTGAAGTCCACCTTCATAAGGAAAGTCAGCATAGGCTTCAACAACAACCATAGAGTCCTGTAGATTTAGGTTTCTCTCTGGCATCCGTTTAAAATCATTTGGGTTAAACTTATTAGGATATTGTGTGAGGTCAATGTCCTGAAGTTTAAAGCTGCCCCTTTCGAGAGAAACAATAAATGAGGACACATTTACAGGTATTTCGATAATTCCTGTCTCATAGGAAACATGAGATATGACTAATTGTTTCTCATTCGTTAATACTCTCACCCTGCAAAAGCCTAGTACATTTGTAGGAGTCCCTTTTGTTGTTCCTGACACAACAACATTGGCATTCTTTATTGGCTTCATAGTCATTGCATCCACTACCCTCACGGTAATATCCGCATTTTGCCCATTTACAAGATTTGTCAATCCAAGCAGTAGTAAAAAGAAAAGTCTCATGTGTGCTTCCAAAGTCGTCAAAGTATATATTTATGAAGATGGCTTACAAACTTGCCCATTTTAAAAAAGTTTTAACAGCTACTCGGTCTTTTTCGTGAATTTATAACGCTGTCCACCCTCTTCTTCTTCCCAAACATATATAAGATTTGTCTCTAGACAAGAGAGCTGTGGTTGTAAATGTTTGCAAGTCAGGTAATGAGGTAAACATAAAACTTAGTTGTGCATCTCGATTATTAGTGACCTCAAAATCACTTGCTACGGCAACACCCAACAACAGCTTGAAGTGCGCAGGGTAATTAACTACTTCTCTTTAGTCTTTACGTAGTATACACTTTCTGAATATCGAAGTTTAACCTGCCCTGCTTCTGTAACTTGCCACAAGGAAAGTCACAAGTTATGCTTCGCTAAACTTGCGACAGTAGGGATAGCAAGAACAAACCAGTATATTTTTCTGAATCACAAATTTCATTTAGTTAGTTTCTTGAATCAACCACAATAAATTTATATTCAAAAGGGAACGTCATCGTATCATACGTTAGGGTACCACTGAAATGATACATTCCTACGCTATCCGGTTTATAAACATAATCTAGTACTCGCCTTTTTCCCTCGCTCTCAAAACTTTTGACCTCCGGTTGCTCCAATCTTACTATTATCTTCCTTTTTGACACTTTCGATTTTATCTCAGCTTTAAAAGTATCCCCCATAAGTACCGTATCATGTTGGATACCAATTTGAAAATCGAGGGAATCATATGAGTATTCGTATTTATAAACAGCTACTACACTATCCCCCTTGTAAACATATACAACTTCACCGTTTATGCTGGTCACCGGTTGAGGTGTTCCAAATCCCTTGCTTTCTTCTATTTTTTTTACGCATGACGTTAAAACAACAAGCCATATGAGCAAATACTTTGATTTCATATTAATCGATTTGTTTGATAGGTTTCATAATATATCTTCCATTCTTGTACATACGCTCATAAATATATTCAGGTTCGCCATAGTGAAAGTGAAAGCTTCCCTTAGTTGTTAGCATCTAAAAGTATAGATTTTCGAGTGGAATTGTGACGCATTGTCACTGACATCAGCTCAAAAATTTTACTCTATTATCAATGTCACCTGATTGGATTTAAGGCAACCTAAAAACAAATTCGCATTCTCCGCTTTAGTATCTTTTAAAATCTGCTCTTTACCCAGAAACTCTTTCACAAAGTTCCCCGCACGGTAATATATATAGATATAATATTTACCCTTCTGAAGCCTAAAACCCTCTTGTTTAAGGTTTACATGAAAGTCTATAGTTTCTGATTGGGTAGATTTTAAGGAAACAGTGTTTCTAATCCATTGATCATTCAGTTTTAAAGTAGCATTTCTTAAAGAATCTTGTGTGAATGGAATGCCGTAGCTAGTATCAGATACCACATGTGGAACTCCTTTTTTATTTTGATATAGAATAATCAAATTCATACGAGCACCAAAGTTTTCTCCGTCATTACAATCTACTTCATCGAGAAATCCGGCTTCTATAGATTTAAAATTGTAAAGCAAGTAATTCTGTTTTGAATTATTACCTACGTTGACGGATAAGTTTAAGGATTGCGATCCTTCTTTTATAGCGATCACTTCGTTCATAATCCTTAGTTTGATATCCTCATTTTGTAAATACTGTTTTTTAACTTGGGCGCTACAGTTAATAAACAAAACTAGGAAAGTGATAAAACAATAGGTACGCATCATTCTTTAATAATATTACCAAGAGGATAATTAGGTGGAAGTAATTTACGGTATGATTCGGCACGTTACCTGCAGCGGCTTTCCAAGATGGAAAACTTATCATAAAGATATAAGCAT
>NZ_DAIQRQ010000011.1:75787-110753 GCF_036786105.1 Ohtaekwangia sp. | reverse complement strand
GAATATATCAGCAGAAACAGCAGCGGTATGGCTCCACTTAATATTTTGAATTTATTACTTGTTCGCATAAATGTTATCTTTTAAAATCGGTTAGAGACCAAGGTTTACACCAATAGAGTACTGACGGGTAGCAGGATAGTTACCCACATCTATACCCAGGGTTGTATCCACGCTGGATGCAACTTCAGGGTCCTGACCTTTATACTTCGTGATTGTAAACAGGTTAACACCTTGCACAAATATTCTGGCTTTCTGCATACCTACACGCTGCAGCAATGAAGCAGGCAGGTTGTAGCTGATCTGCAGGTTCTTCATTCTCATATAAGAACCTTTCTCTACGTAGTAAGAGTTAGCCTGTGTATTGGTACTGAAGTTCGATACGTTCTCATAGATAGGAGTCGAAGCATTCTTGTTTTCGGGAGTCCATGAGTTGAGTGTACGTGCACCGATTGCTGCACCGGAGAATGAAGGATAGAAGTCTGTAAACCATCTTGTAAAGTTCACGATGTCGTTTCCTGATTTTCCATAGAAGAACGCTTCCAGGGAGAACGCCTTGTAATTTACAGTCAGGTTCAAACCATAGGTGAATTTCGGAATCGGGCTACCGATAAAGGTACGGTCATTCGCATCTATCTTGCCATCACCGTTTATATCGGCATACTTGAAGCGGCCAGGTGCTGCGCCATCCTGTGTAGGTGAGCTCGCTACATCATTCGCGTCGCTGAAGTATCCAACCACCTTGTATCCGTAGAACTCAGACAGTGAGTGACCAACCTGGTTGCGCACAAAAGTAAGGTTACGGTATGTACCTGTACTGAAATATTCCAGTCCGTCTTTAACCTTGGTAATGTTGTTGTGGATGAAACTGATGTTACCATCAACAATAATGTTCAGGTCGTTGGTAATCTTTTGTCTCTTGATAATCTGGATGTCAACACCCTTGTTCACCATACTGCCCACGTTAACATATGGAATATTGGGAGGGTTACCAGCGGTTGCGGGCAGCGGAGGATTGAACAGAAGATCTTCTGTTTTCTTATGCCATACATCTACAATAACATCCATCGTACCGTTGAGGAACAAACCATCAAAACCTACGTTGGTGGTGATATTTCTTTCCCACTTACCAGAAGGGTTACCATATTGCTGAGGAATGATACCACCGGATACTGATCCGTTGGATCCGCTGATGTCATAGCCTGTGCTTGGTGTACTGGTATACAATGTATACTGGTTAGCAGCCGGAATATTCTGGTTACCCATTACACCCCAGCCTCCGCGAATTTTCAAATCATCAAGCCATGAAATGCCTTGCATGAAGCTCTCAGAGGATATACGCCAGCCGGCTGTTATAGCAGGGAAGTAACCGATTCTGTTCTCCGGACCGAATGCGGAAGAACCGTCACGTCTTGCTGTTACGCTCAACAGATATTTGTCTTTCAACGCATAGTCCAAACGTCCGAAGTAAGAAGCCAGACGCGTTGGCGTTGATATAGGGCTACTGCTTACTGAACGGCCTGCCGCTTGGCTGTTACCTATACTGATATAGTTAGGGTCATTGCTGAATGGATTTAAACCTGAACCGCTCAGCACGCGACCGATACCCCCAAGCTTGATAGCTTCTGTACCTAACAAAGCTTTGAAAGAATGATCAGTTCCGATCTTCGCTTCATAGCGCAAGGTGTTTGTGAAGGTATAGTCTGCTCTGTAGAATGCAGCTTCATTGATAGAATATGCACCGTTATTTTCAGAGTTCTCATACGTACGGAAACCATATTGCATGGCATATCCTGACAGGTATGTACCTCCGAAGCTCGAGCGGAAGGTCAGGTTCTTAAGCACATCTACTTCTGCATAAACGTTTCCGAAGATAGACATCCTGTTTTGCTGGTTGTAGTCCTTGCTCAGGCGGGTAAGGCTGGCAACCGGGTTAGCCGGGTTGTTCAAACCAGGAGCGGCAGTACCGGCCCATCCTCCATACTCATCGTGCACAGGAATGATCGGGTTCATACGATACGCCATGTTCAACTGGTTCTCACTTTGAGGGTCACCAATGGTTGGGTTATCACGGTATGTAACCTGGAGGTTCTCTCCTATGCGTACACGATCTATAACACTGAACTCAGAGTTCAAACGAGCTGTGTATCTTTTCAAATATTGATTGATGGCAATACCTTGCTGGTTAAAGTAACCCAGGCCCAGGAAGAAATGGCTCCTGTCGTTACCACCGGAAAGACCTAATGAGTGACGGGTAATCGGGGCCACGCGTGTCATCGCATCATACCAGTCTGTACCAGACTTGTTAGCTTTTACAACCTGTACGATAGGACCTTTATCAAAATCTACATTATAGTTATCGCGGGCAATCTGGATGCGGGGGTCGCCTTCAAATATACCACCGTTGGCAGCCCAGTTACCGTCTTTATCTTTAGCACCTACGTTGATATAATCCGGCAGCACAGGTGTAGCACCGGTTCCGTATTGTGGGTGCTTCACTTCGCTTCCGGCATTTTTCAACGCTTCCCAGGTCTTGTCAGCAGTTTGCTGAGGATTCAGGATGTCGATTCCTTTTCCGGGGTTGGTCATACCCACGCTCATGTCGTAGGTAACAGCAATTTTGCCATCACGCTTTCCATGCTTCGTAGTGTACACGATAACACCAGAGGACGCACGCGAACCGTAGATGGAAGCCGCACCGGCATCTTTCAATACAGTAGTAGTTTCGATGTCGTTCGGATTGATGTCAGACACATCATAGGTAGGCACACCGTCTACTATATAAAGAGGTGTGTTGCTGGTAAAGGAACCGAAACCACGGATACGCACCTGGTTAGGCGCTCCGGGCTGTCCGGAGGTAATAACCTGCACACCAGGAACGCGTCCTTGCATGGCCTGTTCTACGTTGGAGATCGGAATAGCCGTTGTATTGCGGGCCGAGAGAGTAGAAACCGCAGCAACGATGTCTTGCTTGCGTTCACTCACATAACCTGTTACAACCACTTCCTGCAGTGACTGCACATCGGCACCAAGGCTCAGGTCGATTGTTGTTTGGTTATTAACGGGGACTTCTTGTGTTACATAGCCAATGAATGAGAACACAAGCACAGCGTTAGGACCTGAAACGTTCAGGGAGTACTTACCTTCCGTGTCGGTGGTAGTACCATTCGAGGTTCCTTTTTCCAGAATACTGACGCCAGGAACCGGCTCACCAGTTTCATCTTTGACAGTTCCCGATACTCGCGTGCTCTGGGCGAGTGCAGGTACAGATCCGAGTATCAGCAAGATAATTGCCATGAAACTCAATCCTCTGTAGAGTTTTTTCATAGATTGATTTGGGTTAATTATTTGGTTAGACTTCAATGCACAAAACAATATTCCGTGTTATGCATTATTCGAAAGTAAAATTTTTGATCATTCAGTATTTAAAAAGATGTAAAAATACTTTCGTAAACGTTTTCACAATCGTTTACGATTTCGATAGTGAAAGCGTTTGTGTGCGCGTTTTCTTATAGTTTCTAATCATGTTGTTAATTTATTTGGTTGGGAAATCAGGAGATTCTGGGGGATGAAAGTCTTTGTTTACCGAAATCGTTTGCTAACCTCGCAATTTTCAATCAGTTAAACAAGCATTTTTAACAAACGTTTTCGGAAACACGTTGCATGTGTCCGGAAACATCATCTGAACCAATAACTTACACCGCAAAAAAAATTCCCCCATTCTACCGCCCCAAAAAGTGCCGATGTGTTGGGGGAAGCCATGGTTAAACTATTTAATAAATAGTATTTTCGGCCGACTTTATATACTATGTCCCTTTACGAAAAATATCCCGTACATCTCTCCAACTCACTCGGAGGCAATAAAGAGTTGTTCCAGCCTATTAATGCCGGCCATGTCGGCATGTATGTGTGTGGGCCAACCGTCTATAATGATGTACACCTCGGCAACGTAAGAACTTTTTTAACTTTTGACATTGTATCGCGCTACCTCCGCTACCTGGGCTATAAAGTGCGCTATGTGCGTAATATTACCGATGTAGGCCACCTGGAGAACGATGCCGATGAAGGAGAAGACAAAATATCCAAGAAGGCACGCCTGGAGCAACTGGAGCCCATGGAAGTGGTAAAACACTATACAGAAGGTTTCCACGAGGTAATGCGGCAGTTCAACATACTCCCCCCCAGCATTGAACCTTCCGCTACCGGCCACCTGGTAGAGCAAATCGAAATCACGAAAAAGCTTATTGAACAAGGATTCGCTTATGAAGTAAATGGCTCGGTGTATTTTGACGTAACCCGCTATAACGCGAAGCACAACTACGGCATTCTTTCGGGACGCGTAGTGGAAGAGCTTATGGAAAGCGGCCGCAAGCTCGACAGCCAGGATGAAAAGCGAAACAAGATCGACTTTGCACTCTGGAAGAGAGCCTCGCCTTATCATATTATGCGCTGGCCTTCACCCTGGGGCATTGGCTTTCCAGGATGGCACATTGAGTGCACAGTGATGAGTACAAAATACCTGGGCGAGACGTTTGATATACACGGAGGCGGCATGGACCTGAAGTTTCCGCACCATGAATGCGAGATTGCACAGGCTGTAGGCGCCAATGGCAAGCAACCCGTTAACTACTGGCTGCACTCCAACATGCTTACTGTAAATGGTCAGAAGATGAGCAAGTCACTTGGTAATTCATTTTTACCGCGACAGCTTTTCTCCGGCGATCATCCACTGCTCGAAAAAGGATATGGCCCTATGACGGTACGATTCTTTATGCTGCAATCACATTACTCCAGCACACTTGATTTCTCCAACGAAGCGCTGAATGCTGCCGAGAAAGGATTTAAAAAGTTATCCAATGCCCTGGGTATTGTAAAGAAGCTTGAACATCCGGGTGGAGGCACCGACCATAAGGAATTGAGCGATGACCTTCGGAGTATGAGCGATGCATGTTTCACCAACATGAGCGATGACTTTAACACAGCCAAAACGCTCGCTGCATTATTTGAAATGTCGGCGCGCATCAACGATTTTAAATCAGGCAATGTACCTATAAAGAATATATCGGCAGAAACGTTTACAACTTTCAAAAACACCTATATCGGAATAATGGAAGATGTACTCGGCTTGCGTGAAGAAGAAGAGCACAACCACGAACTATTGAGTGGTGTGGTAAATGTTCTGATAGATCTGCGCAAGAAAGCACGATTGGATAAAAACTACGCGCTCTCAGATAAGATCCGTGACGACCTGAAACAACTGGGAGTACAATTAAAAGATGGGAAAGACGGAGAGATCACTTTTTCGATCGAGTAAAAATCAAATGCATTAAAATCTGGATATATATACCATTTATACAAACACGTACGGATGGTATATTTTTCCCGGTATCGATCCCGAGACTTAAGTATTCATGTTACGTAAGCTGTTCATACTACCCATTCGCTTCTATCAATACAGCATCTCACCCTTGTTAGGCTCTAACTGCAGGCATACTCCCTCCTGCTCGCAATATACGATCGAAGCCATTCAGGAATGGGGCGTTGTGAAAGGTATGTGGCTTGGATTAAAACGGATCAGTCGGTGTCATCCGTGGGGCACGCATGGATATGATCCGGTGCCGCGAAAAAATACAGATAAAAGACTCTGATCAATATCGTTCCCGGCATACTTTCATTGCATCCGCTAACTCTTTTCAGCCTGGCGGTTGATAACGCTGCCTCGCTGCAAATATATTAAACGCTAAATTATACCTTATTGTTAGTATAGCCGCAAGCCGTGCTGTTGCTAGCATGGGCCTGTACATCTTTACATCCGGAGCAGGGATATTTTTTGATTGTGTACGTGTATCGTGCTAAAGAAAACTACCTCTCATCCTGTCCACATTTAATTGGTGTAATTCTGTCCATCATCACATCGTTATACTTTTTTAAAGCATTTATAAAAACTACATTTAACAAACCTCATATATTCTTATGCCCGATTTTCAAATTAAGGAAACATCCAAGTCGTACGATGTCTGCATCATCGGTACGGGCGCGGGTGGCGGTATGGCGGCCTATACCCTGGCCAATGCCGGCATCAAAGTAGTGTTAATTGAAGCCGGTCCGCTATATGATCCGGCAAAGAACGTTATGCAGTTGAAGTGGCCGTGGGAATCTCCCCGCAGAGGTGCCAGCACCTATTATCGCGGCTTTGGCGATTTTGATGCTGCCTATGGAAGCTGGGAACTGGAAGGCGAACCCTATACACACAAAAATGGTACGCAGTTCGACTGGTTCCGCTCACGCATGGTAGGCGGGCGCACCAATCACTGGGGACGTATATCGTTGCGCTTCGGTCCAAAAGATTTTAAACACAAAAGTATAGATGGGCTTGGCGATGACTGGCCGATCGGCTATGAAGATGTAGCACCTTATTACGATAAGGTGGATCAGCTCATCGGTGTATTCGGATCAAAAGAAAATATACCCAATGAACCGGATGGTATCTTTCTTCCTCCACCCAAACCACGCCTGCATGAAATGTTCATCAAAGATGCCGCTACATCAATAGGCATTCCGGTAATACCTTCACGATTGTCCATCCTTACGCGACCGCTTCCCAACAATAAGAATCGCGGTGCATGTTTTTTCTGTTCACAATGTAACAGAGGCTGTACGGTATATGGCGACTTCTCTTCATCATCTGTACTGGTAAAACCTGCAATTGCTACCGGCAACGTAGATATTATACCCAATGCCATGGCGCGTGAAGTACTCACCAATGAAGAAGGACAGGCAACGGGTGTATCATTCATTAACAAAGACGACAAACAGGAATATACCGTTAAAGCGAAGATCGTTGTACTGGCGGCGAGTGCCTGCGAATCGGCACGTTTGTTACTCAATTCAAAATCAACACGACATCCGAACGGACTTGCTAACGCCAGCAATGTGGTGGGTAAATATCTGCACGACTCTACGGGATCGGCCATGGGCGGTTTCCTTCCGAAGATGGTAGGACGCAAGCGCTATAACGAGGACGGCGTAGGCGGCATGCATGTATATACTCCCTGGTGGTTAGATAATAAGAAACTTGATTTTGCCAGAGGGTATCACATCGAATACTGGGGAGGTCTGGATATGCCAAGCTATGGATTTGGTTTTGGTATAGAAAGCATCAACGGTAAATATCCGGGCAGCGATGGAAAACAAAAGCCTGCGGGTGGTTATGGTGCTGCACTCAAGGATGATTATCGCCACTTCTACGGTGCAACGTTTGGAATGGCCGGTCGTGGAGAAGCTATTGCACGTGAAGATAATTACTGTGAAATTGATCCTACCGTAGTTGATAAATTTGGTATACCTGTATTGCGTTTCCATTACAAGTGGAGCGATCAGGAAATAAAGCAGGCCAGGCACATGCAGGAGACTTTCGCAGAGATCATACACAAGATGGGTGCGGAAGTTACGTGGGGCAAAGCGGGAGCTGAAAGTAATTATGGACTGGAAGCACCGGGGCGCATCATTCACGAAGTAGGTACTACACGCATGGGGAATGATCCGAAAAAATCGGCTGTGAACAAGTTCAACCAGTCACACGACTGCAAGAATCTTTTTGTAGTAGACGGTGGTCCGTTCGTATCACAGGCGGATAAAAATCCTACATGGACGATCCTCGCACTTTCCATGCGGGCCTCCGAGTATATTATTGATGAAATGAAAAAGCAAAATCTCTAACCAGCAAAAGCTTGTGAACATATATAGTATATATACTTATCGTTCCAGAACCTTTGCATAAATGATGTCACCATGGATAGAAGAAAATACCTAAAAACACTTGCTGCAAGCACCGCCGGAGTGGGACTGCTTTTCCACGCATGTGCTCCCGGAAAAAAGAAAGAATCTGCCGTGCTGGCACCAAAACCTTTTACGATAGATCGTACAACGGCCGAGCTGGAGCGCGAGCAGAAATTACAAGCCGAGACATTTTTCGATGAGCACGAAATGAAAACGATCTCGATACTGGCCGATATCATTATTCCGAAAGATGAAGTATCGGGCAGTGCTTCCGAAGCCGGTGTTCCTGATTTCATTGAATTTATAGTAAAGGATATGCCCGATTACCAGATACCGCTACGTGGCGGTATCAAATGGCTGGATGTGCAATGTCTGAAACGCTTCAACACAGACTTTGCATCATGCTCACACGAACAGCAGATCGAAATGGTAGACGAAATCGCTTATCCTGAAAAAGCGAAGCCGGAATATAAACAAGGTGTTGCCTTCTTCAACACCATGCGCGACCTCACCGCCACCGGATTCTATACTACCAGGATGGGTATAGCAGACCTCGGCTATATAGGTAACAAACCCAACCAGTGGGACGGTGTTCCTAAAGAAGTGCTCGACCAATACGGACTGAAGTATGACGATCGCACGTTAGAGATCAGCGTAAAGTTCGACAGCTAAAAAATAGCTACTGGCTGCGAGCTGTTAGCGGTGTGTGAGTGGGATTAGAAGTGTGTTATACCTCAACAGTTGTTAATCGTTACGGTTACAAGTTATTCGTACTGGACTGAAAATATACCATTCACACACTGGCTCCTGCAATCACCTCGACAACACATCTGGTAGCTCACAGCTAGAGACTCAATGCTACTCCACACACTCCTCCAGCAGCCTGAAGCCAGAAGCCTGCAGCCTTATAAACTCGAAGCTCGCAGCTCTAAGCTCGTAACTCAGCAAAGCGTATCATTAACCCAAATCTACAACGAGATGCCACCGAAGAAAACAACTCCACCAACCTCCAATCTCTCCCGAAGAACATTTATCAAAAATGCAGGTATGACTGCCGCGGCCTTTACCATTCTGCCCCGCTTTGTGTTGGGTGGAAAAGGATATAGACCGCCCAGCGATACACTATACGTTGCCGGTATAGGTGCAGGCGGAAAAGGCGAAAGCGACATTGCCAATTTTGCCAGGAGCGGCAAAGCCGAGATCGCTTACTTGTGTGATGTAGACGACCGCAGGGCAGCCAAGTCTGTTGCATCTTTTCCAAAAGCGAAGTACTATAAAGATTTTCGCATCATGCTCGACAAAGAACATAAGCATATCGATGCTGTCTCCGTTTCTACACCCGATCACAACCATGCCATACAGGCACTGGCAGCCATGGAGTTGAAGAAACATGTATATGTTCAAAAGCCATTGACGCACGATATATATGAAGCCCGCATGCTTACTGAAGCTGCCAGAAAGTATAAAGTTGTAACCCAGATGGGCAACCAGGGCTCATCCGGTAATGATGTTCGCCAGTTGATGGAGTGGTATAATGCCGGTTTGCTCGGCGATGTGCATACGGTATATTGCTGGACTAACCGCCCGGTATGGCCACAAGGTATAGAGTGGCCGGCTCAAAAAAGTTCGGTGCCCAAAGAGCTTGACTGGAACCTGTGGCTCGGTACAGCGCCCGCTAAAGACTATGTTGAAAAATTAGTGCCGTTCAACTGGCGTGGCTGGTGGGACTATGGTACAGGTGCACTTGGCGACATGGGTTGTCACATTATTGAACCTCCCTTCCGGGTGCTGGGATTGCAATATCCTACGGATGTAACAGCTAGTGTGGGTAGCATATATGTGGATGAATTTAAGCGTGGCTATTTTCCCGAGAGCTGCCCGCCTTCATCGTATATAGTACTTACATTCCCGGGACGCAATGGTAAACCTCCTGTGAAATTACATTGGATGGATGGCGGCATTCAGCCGGAAAGACCGGAAGAGCTTGGCCCCAATGAACGCATGGGCGATGGTGGCAACGGTGCACTCTTCATCGGCACAAAGGGTAAAATGATGTGTGGTACATACGGTATGTATCCATCGCTTATACCTACATCGCGCAACCAGGAAGTAAATATACCGCAGACTATAAAGCGTGTTCCCGGTGGTGCAGAAGGACACTATGCGCAGTGGGTGGAAGCATGTCTTGCAGGCTATGGCAAGATGGAAGTCAGCTCGCCATTTGAAATAGCCGGGCCGCTCACCGAGACTGTACTCATGGGTAACCTGGCAATACGCAGTCACGATATTCGCTATCCGAAGAAAGACAACCCAAATCAATTCGACTATCCCGGACGCAACATCAAACTGCTGTGGGATGGAGCGAATATGAAGATTACAAACTTCGATGATGCGAACCAGTTTGTGAAGAGAGAATACAGAACAGGATGGTAATAGCATAAGCCTTAAGCAGAAAGTGAAAAGCAGAAAGTTGAGCGATCAGCTTTCTGCTTTTTCTTAGCGACTGTGGAAAATAAAAACTCCCACAGAAATCACAAAAAGAACACAGATAAATACAGTGAAGTACAGCACACTCTAACCTGGCTCCAACCCCTCTGGCGGCTAGTAGCCAAAAGCCTATAACCATTGTGAATATCGAACAAGGAACAATCGATCAAGGAATGACGAAGTCCAAACATCTACACTTCTCGAGAAGCCAGCAGCTTGCAGCTATACCTCACTGCTCAAAGCCCGCAGCTATTTAGCATCCAGTAGCTATTTCAAAATATACTGTCTATCTTCGTAAAAAAACTAGCACCATGAAGACTCCCCTCTCTCTGTTGCTGATGCTTGCCAGCTTTTTGTCTCATGCGCAGTTGACAATTCTCAAAGATATCAATCAGGCTACTGATCCGAATGCATCCGGTATAGATGCTTACTTTTTAACAGATGTCAACGGCACTTTATTTTTTAATGGGCGATCATCAGCAGGTCAGGAACTCTGGAAAAGTGATGGTACAGCAGCCGGTACGTTGTTAGTGAAAGATATAAACCCCGGCAGCACCTCATCCAGTCCCTCCAGCCTTGTAAATGTAAATGGCACATTGTTCTTTTTGGCCAACGATGGCACTACCGGCACCGAGCTGTGGAAGAGCGATGGAACAGAAGCCGGCACTGTGTTGGTAAAAGATATACAACCTGGCAACAGCTCGCTTGGCATCACCAACCTGGTCGCTGTCGGAAATACACTCTTCTTCACGATAGTGGATGGCACCGGCTATCTCGATCTGTGGTCGAGCGATGGTACGTCTGGTGGAACATTCTTATTGAAGAACAACGCCATCAGCATAAACAGCAACGCCAACTTTGCCAATGTAAACGGCACCCTGTTCTTTACCGGCGAAAGTGCTGCCAACGGCACCGAACTATGGAAAAGCAACGGTACGGCTGGCGGCACCGTGATGGTAACAGATATCGTAGCAGGAACAGGTTCGTCATCTCCCAATAAATTCTGTGCAGTTGGTTCTACATTATATTTTACAGCAACTGACGGCACCAACGGTGTAGAACTCTGGAAAAGTGATGGCACCGGTGGCGGCACAATCATGGTAAAAGACATTACCGCTGGCAGCGGCGATAGTTACCCAGACTATCTGATCGATGTAGCCGGCACATTATTCTTCTCTATTAACGATGGTACAACAAACACAGGTTTATGGAAAAGTGATGGTACCGATGCCGGAACTGTTTTCATCAAAGATCCCCAGGATGAGTTTTTTACCATGAGTAATCTCGCTGTGGTTGGAAATATACTATACTTTACCATCAACTTTACCGATGTATGGAAGAGCGATGGCACTGCCGCCGGTACTTCTACATTCAAGAACATAGGCGGATACGCAGCCGATTTTACAAACATGAACGGCACGCTATACTTCGTAGCACAAAAAGATTTGACACCGGGCAGCAGTCTGCAAATATGGAGAAGCGATGGCAGCGCAGCCGGCACAACACTTGTAACCGATATACCCGCTGGAACAGCAGCAGGAACACGACCTCCTAATAGTCTGGCTGCGATCAACACAAAACTGTTCTTTGTAGCAGACGACAATACCCATGGGAACGAATTGTGGGTAACGGATGGAACATCGGCAGGTACATCGCGCATTACCGATCTGCCCACTACGAATGCTGGTGCAGCACCTGATTACCTCACGGGTTTTAATAACGCCCTCTATTTTGCAGCTACCACACCCGATAATGGCCGTGAGCTTTGGAAAAGTGACGGCACTTCTAACGGCACCGCTTTGCTGAAAGATATATATACCGGAGCTGCAAACTCATCCAATCCCTCGGCGCTCAAAGAGATCAACAACAAAATATACTTTGTAGCCAACAGCGGAACCGGAAATAAATTATGGAAGACCGATGGCTCTGTAGCCGGCACCCTGGAAGTAGGCGGCAGTCCTTCGGATGGTTCTGAAATTACCGGTGTATTGAACACTATATATTTCCCCGGTAATGACAACATTACGGGCATAGAATTATGGAAAACCGATGGCACTGCAGCCGGCACCAGCATGGTTACCAACATTGGAGGCTCCGTAAGTTCCAAACCCAACTCGTTGACAAACTTCAACGACAAACTATATTTTCTGGCAACGGAAGGAAGTACACCCGGCTTGTGGACAAGTGATGGCACCGTAGGGGGAACCGTAAATATCAAAACCTTCAACTCTGTGCGCGGGCTGCGGAACGAGAACGGCATACTATATTTCATTGGCGATGACGGCACCAATGGCCTTGAACTGTGGAAGAGCGATGGTACTACATCAGGCACTGTGCTGGTAAAAGACATTCGCCCGGGAGCGGCCGGAAGTTTTACAACTACCGATGCTGTTGAAATGGAAACGGTGAATGGCTTCACCTACTTTGTAGCCAACAATGGCTCGAATGGGAAAGAACTCTGGAAGACTGACGGCACGGCTGCCAATACAACCATAGTACTGGATATCAATTCAGGGTCAGCCTCTTCATCCATCAGCAATCTGGCGAGTGCCAATGGTATACTATATTTCTCAGCCACCGATGGTTCATTGGGTGTAGAGCTGTGGAAGAGTGATGGTACAGCCGCAGGAACGGTAATGATAAACGACATTTATACGGGTACAGGCCACTCCTACCCTGACAACATGATTGCGTTGAATGACTTCCTGTACTTTACTGCTTTTGACGGAACAAATCGTACACTGTGGAAGACTAATGGCAGAACATGCGGCACCATCAAAGTAACGAACAACACCACCGTAAGTACTGGTGGTGCTACAGCATCTATTGCTGTGGTGGGTTCCAAAATATATATCACCGGATATGAATCGGGTGCGGGCAATGAAATATTTGTACATGACACCAATACTGATACTCCGCTCCCGGCCGGCTGTCGGTTAACACAAACTATCACTTTCACCGCATTAAGCCCGAAGGTATATGGCGATGTTCCTTTTACATTGACAGCCTCCAGCGATGCAGGGCTTACAATACAATATAGCAGCTCCGATCCAACTATTGCCTCCATCAGCGGAGATCAGGTTACCATTCTAAAAGCAGGCACTGTCGATATCACAGCAAGCCAACCCGGTAATGCAGCGTATGATCCGGCTATACCGGTTACTGTATCCCTCGTTATCAACAAAGCCAACCAGACGATTACATTCCCTGCTCTACCCGCCAAAACATTTGGCGATGCTCCGTTCACATTAAGTGCCTCCAGTACCTCTGGATTAACCATACAATACACAAGCTCCGATCCGGCTATTGCATCGATTAACATGGATGAAGTAACCATTCATAAGGCAGGGACGGTAACAATCACCGCTAGCCAACCGGGCGATGGCAATTACAATGCGGCAACAGCTGTTCCGTCACCATTGGTTATTAACAAAGCAAGCCAAACTATAACATTTCCGGATATAGCCGATAAAACGTTAGGCGATGCTCCATTCACATTAACAGGTTCCAGTTCTTCCGGATTAGCATTAACTTATAACACTACAACACCGGCTAAAATATCTGTTTCAGGAAGCATCGTAACATTGCTCCAGGCAGGAACCGCCACGGTGGTTGCCAACCAGGCCGGTAATGAAAATTACAATGCTTCAACTTTAGCAGAACAAAGTTTTTGTGTAAATCCCCCCAAGCCATCGTTATCCCTCGTGCAAACCAATACCGCTACAGCAATCCTCACGTCCAGCAGTGCTACAGGTAATGAATGGTTTAAGGATGGTGTAAAGATTCCCAACCAAACGGGCAGTACCCTTACCGTTGTGGAGAGCGGAGCATTTGCCGTACAAGTAACGGTTGACGGATGTACGAGCGCACTATCCAATACGGTAGCCGTTGTAATTACGGGGTTGGAAAATATACTGGGAGAAAAACTGACGCTATATCCCAACCCGGCAGCCGGTAAAATTACAGTAACACTTCCGGTATCGGGCAAGAAAGAGATTTCAATACTTTCTGTTCATGGCAGCGAAAGCGTGGTTTATACAACCAGCCAGTCGTCACTGGATATAGATTTGCAAAACTATGCACCCGGTATATACACTGTGCGCATATCAGTGGCGGGTCAAGCCGCCTATTCCAAATTTGTAAAACAGTAACTCCTGAATATTACAGGTTCTTGCGGATAGCTTCGGTTACTTCTGCAAGAGCCTCCTTGGAGGGAGAGAGCTTGTGACGTGTAAAGTTTACATCGTCAGCAGAGTTCATGGGCACGAGGTGTACATGGGTATGCGGCACTTCCAAACCAATTACAGAAATACCAATGCGCTTGCAGGGCACAGCCTTTTCAATCGCTTTGGCTACCTTCTTGGCAAACACCAGCAAGCCGGCCAGTGTCTCATCATCAGCATCAAAAATATAGTCTGTTTCTTTTTTAGGAACCACCAGCGTATGCCCGAGCACCAGCGGGCTGATGTCGAGGAACGCTATATAGTTTGCATCTTCAGCAATAATATATCCGGGAATCTCTCGGTTAATGATGCGGGTGAAGATCGATGGCATTTTTATGCTGATTAAATAATGAACAAAAGAAATACTACAACAAATCAGGCAGAGATATCCATCACTTCAAATTCAATCTCTCCGGCCGGTGTTGTGATCTTGGCCGTTTCACCTTTCTTCTTGCCCAACAACCCTTTTCCAATAGGCGACATGGTTGATATCTTACCGGCTTTCAGATCGGCTTCTTCTTCAGACACCAATGTATAGGTTACCGAAGCTCCGTTCTTTTTATTCTTGATCGTTACTTTAGAAAGTATGGATACTTTGGATGTATCGATGTTGGTTTCATCCAACAGGCGAGCATTGCTTACCAGGTCTTCCAGCTGTGCAATCTTTGCTTCCAGCAGACCTTGTGCATCTTTTGCTGCATCGTATTCCGCGTTCTCGCTAAGATCACCTTTATCGCGGGCTTCTGCTATCTGGCGTGCTATATCTGCACGGCCTTTTGTCTTTAATTCCGACAACTCACCACGCAATCTGTCTAAACCGTCTTTTGTATAGTAGGAAACTTTTTTGCTCATGGCTCAAAGTAAATTCGTTGCTGTTTTATTTTTCTTGACTTCCAAAAAATAAACAACGGCCCCGTCTCCGGGACCGTTGCTGCTGTAAAGGTAACACTTTTGTTCTTATCTCACAAAATCATGCGCCTACCAGTTCGGGCAGGTTGGTTTTGATCTGTTCCAATATCTCTTCATCGAACCGTGCCAGATACAATGTTTTTACTTTCGCCAGTTGCTCTACTGTAAGGCCTTTGGCTCCGCGCAGGTCTGCTTTATACAAGCTTGCATTTTCAAAATCGGCCCCCATTACATAGCAATTCTGCAAATTGGCTTCCATCAGAAAGGCATTATTGAAATTGGCCTTGATAAGAAATGCATTTTCAAATTGTGATTTAATAAGGAATGCATCCTTGAAGTTAGCGCCACTCGCATAAGCACTTTTCAGGTTGGCCTGATTCAGGTTCGAGTTTTCAAAGTTTGTCTGATTAAGACGCGCATTCTCGAGGTTCGATTCTATTAATGTTGATTGTGATATATTGGCGGAGTTCATGTTAGAACCTGCCAGGTTCACATAATTCAGGTTGGTGCGGGGCAGGTAGCAGTTCACCAGGTTTATCTCGTGAATTTTATGGCGGTTGAGACGCTTGATATTACCCACGGTACGGAAAGCCGCTTCTTCAGACTCCCACAATCGGAAGTCATCGATCTCATCTTTATAGGTACGAATGCGTTGCCGTATCTCACCATTTTGATTTAACCAAAAGATCAGGATACCGATCACAGCAATGTCGAAGATCATACCGTGTGCCTCGGCCAGAATCTGCGGAATAAATGAATCAAACTCATGCAGGTAGTATTTCATACTCAGGCCCAGCACGATTACGGTAACAAGTATAAGTACAAGCGAAGAGGTAAGTAAAGGCTTCTCAATGATCGAGTTAAAGAACTCACCAGCCTTCTTCATTCGCTTTTCTAACAAACGCATAGCTTGCTCTGATTGGTTTGTTTAATTTAACGATAAAAAATCAACGCGTCAATTCGAGCGCTTTGATTTTATCCGTCAAAGCTACATTAATTTTCACGTGCGATTCAAATGTCCACCCTGCAATATGAGGGGTGAATATTACATTTGTTTTTTCGCGAAGTATATTAAAAGCCTGCTGTTGTTCAACCGTAAAAGTTTTAAGTTTTTCATTTTCCAGCACATCGAGCACTGCTCCGCGCACCTGCCCTTGCTGCACAGCCTGTGCCATATCTGCAAGTGAAACAATTTCACCGCGCGCCGTATTTACCACTATAATTTTCTTGTTAAATCGTTTAAGGTAATCCAATGTTATCAGTTTCCTGGTTTCGTTGGTAAGTGGTATATGCAAGCTTAGAATATCCGTTTCAACAAACAGCTCTTCCATGCCGGCCTCTTTGCAGTACGCATCCGAAAATCCTGATTTATACTTATCGTATGCCAAAACATTACATGCAAAGCCCGCCAAACGCCTGGCAAATGCATTACCCATGTTGCCATACCCAATTATGCCCACGGTTTTACCCATCAGCTCTTCACCACGGTTACCCTCTCTTTCCCATATACCCTCCCTCACTTGGTGGTCAGCATGGGGTATATTTCGCATCAGGCTCAACAGTGCACCCACAGTATACTCACCCACCGCATCGCGATTACCTTCTGAGGCATGCAATATCTGTATACCCTTTTCATGCAGATACTCAACATCGAGATTGTCGATACCTGCACCGGCACGCGCCACAAATTTTATAGTAGGATTTTCACCCAGCAGATCGCGGTCGATTGTTGTTTTACTGCGAACGATCAAACCATCAAAACCATGATGTTTTGTTTTTATTTCATCACGCGTAATTGTTGGCAGCGACACTGCTTCCCAGCCGATTGCGGTCAACATAGGGAACAGGCTTTCGTGCATCGAATCAATAATCAAACAAGTAGGAGATGTCATCAGAGCATTAAATGAACAGTGAAAAAATAGAGTGTAAGCCCCAGCAGATCGTTGGTTGTGGTTATAAACGGACCGGCTGCAAGCGCAGGATTAAATCCAAAGCGATTCAATATAAGCGGTGTAATGGTTCCTATAAATGAAGCAAACAGTACCACGCTAAATAAAGCAATCGATACGATCAGCGATAATGTATACTCCTGAAACAACAAAACATTGGCGCACCATACCAACACCGACAGAAATAAACCATTTAGTAATGCAACAAAAAGAACTTTGATCAGACGCTTCCATAAACCTTCATCAACGAAATCAGGATTAGCCAGACTTTGTACAATGAGTGATGATGACTGTATACCTACATTGCCACCGGTTGCCTGAATGAGTGGCGTAAAGAAAGCAATGGCCGTAACGCGCATCAGCTCGGCTTCAAACAATCCCATAAACTTGGCGTTCATTAATCCACCCAATATACCGATGAGCAGCCAGGGCAAACGTGCGCGTGTATTGCGCCATATACTATCGTCTTCTTCAACACTCTCGCTGATACCGGCCATCATCTGGCGTTCTTCTTCGGCCTGTTCGGTAATAACATCCACCACATCATCAATGGTGATGCGGCCCACCAGGAAGCCCTGTACATTTACCACCGGCACCGAAACAAGTTCATACTTCTTCATGATTTCGGCCACCTCCCAGTCTTCCATATAAGTCTCTACCGAAACGATGTCCTGTTCATATATATCGGCCACGATTTTACGAGCGTCTGAAAGAATCAGATCCTGTAAAGCCAAACGCCCCAACAATTTATCATGATCGTCTACCACATATACCTGGTAAAACTTCGATACGTTCTCTGCCTGCTTTCGAATTTCTTCAATGCACTGCACCACCGTCCAGTTCACGTGGGCACGAATTAATTCTTTCGCCATCAAACCACCGGCAACATTCTCTTCATAGCGAAGCAATTCCGTTACCTGCAAGCGAAGCTCGGGGTCAAGGTCAACCAGTACTTCTTCACGCTCTTTTACCGGCAACTCATGAAGTATATCGGCGGTATCATCCGACAACAACTGATTCAGCAGCAACGCGATGGTATGCGGCTCGTGAAGCTTGAGGTATTTTTTCCGGGTTTCAGAGTCCAGGTCACGCAGCACTTCCGATTGTACTTCGGTTGGCAGCAAGTCCAGGAAATACTTGGATTCTTCTGTTGTAAACTCAACAAACAGCGAAGCTATATCTGCGGGCTTCACATCCTGCAATATGTTGCGTATAAACAGATCGTCATGCTCATCCAGCGCCTGCTGAAAGCGATCGCGAAATTCTTTCGTCAACTCAAATTCCAGTGCCTGCTCCTCCACGACCTTTCTCGATTAATTGTGTGAGATGAACAAACTGTTCCACCGATAGCTGTTCCGCCCGCTTATCCATTATTTCAAGTGCAGCTATGTCGGCCGGCAGATCGAGTGGCTTTAATGCATTACGCAAAGTCTTTCGCCGGTTGTTAAACCCCTGCTTCACCACCTTCACAAAAAGTTTCTCATCGCAGGCAAGCTTCGCAGTAGCATTACGCTCCAGCCGAATCACTGCCGACATTACTTTGGGAGGCGGAGTAAACGCTCCGGGCGGCACCTTAAACAGATATTGAATATTATAGTATGCCTGCAGCAACACGCTTAATATACCATACGTCTTGCTTCCTTCCTTTTCGGCAATGCGTTCCGCTACTTCTTTCTGCAGCATACACACCACCTGGTTTACCTGGTCGCGATGCTCCAGCACCTTAAAAAATATCTGTGACGAAATGTTATAGGGAAAATTACCGATGATGGAGAACGGTGCACCGAAAACTCTTTGCAAATCCATCTCCAGGAAATCGCCTTCAATGATGTTAGCGCTAAGCGATGGATAATGTGAATGCAGATACTTTACTGAGTCTCGGTCTATCTCTACTACCTTCAGTTCAAGCTTGTTATTAGTCACCATGTATTGTGTGAGCACGCCCATACCCGGGCCGATCTCGAGCACGGGTGTTGTATCGTTCTCAGGCGTTGTCAGCGACTCCACAATTCTGCGCGCAGTATTTTGATCGTGCAGGAAGTGTTGCCCCAACGACTTCTTCGGCCTTACTTTACCTAATGACTTTTCCATGAAGGGCTAAAAGTACATGAAAAGGAGGAGAGTCGGAAAGTCAGAGAGTCCGGAAGTCGGGAAAGACAGGGATTGGAAGATTGGAAGATTAAAAAATTGGCTTCGCTAAAAGTCAGCCGGTATATATTTACAGATACTGGCTTACCATTTAAGAATAGCACATAATATACAGCCCATCTCAATCTTATCAATTTTCAAATCTTATAATCTTCCAATCTTATTAATCTTACAATTTTCTAATTTTCCAATCTTCCAATTTTTCAATCTTCCAATACTGTAATCTCCCATCCCGCCCATCGCTCCTCCCCGTCTTTACGACTTCCGGACTCTTCTACTTCCCGACTCCCTCCGCTTCGCTTTCGGACTTTCCGACTTAATTTACTAAATCGCAAAGAATTGAATTTTATATACATGACTCCTGCACACAAACCTCGCATTGGCATTACATTGGGCGACATCAACGGCGTTGGGCCGGAAGTAGTGATCAAAGCTTTAGCCGATAATCGCCTGTTGGGTATGATTACACCCGTTATCTATGGGTCAACCCGCGCGCTGTCTTTCTACAAGAAGCAACTGAACATAGAAGAATTTAACTATTCGCAAGTGCGCACCAAAGGGCAGTTTGCTCCCAAGACGATCAACGTGGTGAATAGCTGGGAAGATGCTGTGGAAATCACGCCAGGCAAAGCATCGAAAGAAACAGGTAAGGCTGCACTCGTTGCGCTGAAGCAGGCATGTGAAGAATTAAAGGAAGGATTGATCGATGCGCTGGTGACGGCCCCGATCGACAAGCTTTCTATTCACAGCGAGGAGTTCCCTTTCAAGGGGCATACCGAGTTTCTTACCGAGTACTTTGGTGCTGGCGAAAGTCTCATGTTTATGGTAAGCGATAAGCTGCGCATTGGTATTGTTACCGAACATATACCAGTAAAAGACGTGGCCTCGTCTATTTCAAAAGAAAAGATTGAAGCCAAGCTGCGCCTCATCGAACAGTCGCTGCGCAAAGACTTTGGAATTGCAAAACCCAAGATTGCCGTGCTGGGCCTGAACCCGCATGCCGGCGATGGCGGACTGATTGGCAAAGAAGAAGAGCTGATCATCAAGCCGGTTATAGCCGATCAGAAAAATAAGGGCAAGCTGATATATGGGCCTTTCCCTGCCGATGGATTTTTCGGCACAGGACAGTACGCCAAGTATGATGCCGTGCTGGCCATGTATCACGACCAGGGACTTATACCTTTCAAGTCTATTGCGTTTGACGAAGGCATAAATTTCACCGCGGGGCTGTCTATTGTGCGCACTTCGCCTGATCATGGTACCGGATATACCCTGGCCGGTAAAAATCAGGCAAGCGAAACCTCGTTGCGCGAAGCTATTTATCGTGCTCACGATATTTTCAAACACCGCTCTGAACCGTCCACAGAAAAATAACCTTACTTAGGTAGGCCATTTTTACCACTGGACTGGAGAGATACCGTTAGTTTTTATTAATGGTTATATTTGGTATTCAAGTATTGGTTGAAATGGATATTGTCACTAAAAAGCAACTGAATATACTTATTCAACTTGCAGAAGCCGATAAGCACTTTGCCAAGATCGAGCGGGAACTCATTTTCAAGATCGCCCGGGAACGCAAGTTTCCCGAAGAGGAGGTAAATGAGCTGATCCGCAACCCCGAGCCAATCGACTCGCTTGGCGCGCTTTCGCTTGATCAGAAATTTGAATACCTGATGTCAAGCATCGAGCTGGTGTTTATAGATCAGAATGTTTTTGAAAGTGAGATTATTTTTACCAAGAACATAGCCATTAAGCTGGGCTTCAAGAAAGGGATAATCGACTTTTTTGTAGAAAACTATGGCAAGAAATCGCGGGAGGAATTTAAAGACATTGCCATCCACGAATACATTTAATTTGGCCCTACAGGCATTTTACAGTTCTTTCTTCCTGATTCCAAAGTCGTTATCTGCCCTGTTCAGGGGCCTTTAAACATGCGTTTGCGCAAATTCTGCACGCATTGGTGTAGAATTTCATTAATTCTCCTAAATTTGCCGACTAATTTTAAAAGCCCTTCGGGGCAAGATTGTGGGGGCTTACGGTGTAAATATTATCGGCCTGAGCAACAAAGTTCATCACTTCAAGTATGATTTGGGTGAATCGTTTTTCAGGGAATTTGGAACTGACCTCGTTTCGCAAGGTTCTTTCCATGTCAATATTGCACTCAATAAGCACGAAACGTTCATTGAAGCGGATTTTACAATTCAAGGAAAGGCAGACCTGGTTTGCGACAGAAGCCTGGAGCCTTTCGATTTCCCGATTGACAGCCATCATCAGATTGTTTTCAAGTTCGGGGATGTGAATGAAGAGATGAGCGATGAGATTGTGATGATCCACCGCGATACCGCCACACTCGAACTCGGCCAGTATATATATGAATTTATTGCGCTGGCTATACCGATAAAAAAATTACATCCCAGGTTTCAGGAAGCTGAGAACGAAGAGGATGACGAAGATACAGAAGGCAAGATCGTATATACCTCTGCTGATGATAAGAAAAGCGGAGATAACGATGACGAAGATGCGATCGACCCCCGCTGGAACATTTTGAAGAAATTAAAATAAACAGTTTAGACTATGCCGAATCCGAAACGAAAAACCTCGAAAACCCGGAGAGATAAAAGAAGAACGCATTATAAAGCTACCGCTAAGCAATTGGCAGTGTGCCCTACAACCGGAGAAAATCATTTGCCGCACCGCGCCTTCTGGCATGAAGGTAAACTTTACTTCCATGGTAGAGTGGTGATGGAAAAAGAAGTTCTGGCGTAATTGCATGAACGCGTCTGCACTCGAAAACATTCAGCTTGCTGAACGTGTGGTTTGTTACACCTTCGGGAAAGACAATCACCTTATGATTATCTCGAAAGAGATTGCCTAATCAAAAAACACTGCTCGATGTACCCGTACATCGGGCTTTTTCTTTTTTATTGGTTGCCAGAAATGACAACCCGAGCGAATAAAAAATTTGTATGACTAATATCAGAGCTGCCATTACCGGAGTCGGAGGATATGTGCCCGACTACATTCTCACCAACCAGGAACTCGAAACCATGGTGGATACGAGTGATGAATGGATCACCTCGCGGACCGGCATTAAAGAAAGAAGGATTTTAAAAGGTGAAAACCAGGGTGTGTCTGTATTGGGCATTGCAGCTGTAAAAGATATGCTGGCCAAAACGAAGATCGATCCCAAAGAGATCGACTGTATCATCTTCGCTACGGTAACAGCCGATATGACTTTTCCTGCTACGGCTAACATTGTAGCCACCGCAGTAGGTGCAACGAACGCCTTCAGCTTTGATATGGGCGCTGCATGTTCCGGCTTTATTTACGGCCTTACTACAGGCGCAAGCTTCATCCAGTCGGGCATGTATAAAAAAGTAGTAGTGATCGGTGGCGATAAGATGTCGGCGATTATGGACTATACCGACCGTACTACCTGCATCATTTTCGGCGATGGTGCAGGCTGTGTGCTGTTGGAGCCTACCACAGAAGATGCAGGCGTAATCGATTCGATACTCCGAAGTGATGGTGCAGGTGAAACATACCTGCACATGAAAGCGGGTGGAAGCCGCATGCCAGCTTCTCAGGAAACAGTAGACAAGCGTCTGCACTATGTATATCAGGAGGGTTCTGCAGTATTTAAATTTGCTGTTACCAACATGGCAGATGTTGCAGCACAAATAGCAACGCGCAATCATCTGACCTCTGAAAATATAGCATGGCTGGTTCCGCACCAGGCAAACAAACGCATTATAGATGCTACCGCGCAACGCGTAGGCATTACGGAAGATAAAGTAATGATGAACATTGAGCGCTATGGTAACACTACCGGTGGCACAATTCCCCTTCTCTTGTGGGATTATGAAAAGCAACTGAAGAAAGGCGACAACCTGATTCTCGCTGCTTTTGGAGGAGGATTTACCTGGGGAGCTGTATACCTGAAATGGGCATACAATAGTTAATCGTTAACTGTTACGCATTAACCGTATTTACCTGTAACGGATAACGATTAACGTGTAACGGTTAGCGCCAATACCCCAACTTGTAATTGTTTAATTGATTTGTAACTTAATGACCTAAATTTATGGCAACCGTATCCGATCTGAGTAAAGGAAACTTCATGCGCTACAACGGTGAAGTAGTGCAGGTGGAAGAATTACAACACCGCACTCCTGGAAACCTGCGTGCATTTTACCAAATCAAAATGCGTAACGTTCGCAATGGTAAAGTAGCAGAAAACCGTTTTCGTCCTGGTGATGAAGTAGAGATCCTGCGGGTTGAAACGAAAGAATATCAATACCTCTATTCCGATGGCGATAGCCTGGTGTGTATGGACAACGAAACGTTCGACCAGATATACCTGGACAAAAACTTACTGGGCGAGTCTGTAAACTATATCAAAGAAGGCGTAACCCTGCTGATCGCATTCGAGAATGGAGAAAGCGCTATAACAGCCGAAGCTCCTCAGCATGTTGTGATGGAAATACAGTATACGGAACCTGGCATGCAGGGCGATACTGCTACCCGTACACTAAAACCTGCTACCCTGGAAAACGGTGCAGAAGTACGTGTACCACTTTTTGTAAATACCGGTGACAAGATCAAGATTGACACACGCACTGGTGACTATATCGAACGTGTAAAAGAATAAACGAAGGATCATGAGCAAAACTCCAGCATCCAAAACATCCGCTAAAAAGGAAACCAAGCTTTCAAAACCTGCGGCTGAAACAGGATCATCAACCCAAGCCGAAATGAAAACATCCGAAATCAGAGACCTTATCGATTTCATCTCCAAGTCAGGTTTGAACGAGGTGGACATCGAGACAAAAGAATTGAAGCTTCACGTTAAGCGTGAGCCCGATCAAAAGGTATTCAAATCAAGCCCGGTTATTACGGCTACAGCTCCGGTAGCACAGGCTACTGCACCGGTAGCGCAAACTCCGGTTGCCACACCAGTGCAACAACCAAAAGCTACTGCAGAAACAGCCCCTGCCGCTGGCAAGAAGATGGTAGAGATCAAATCACCTATGATCGGTACATTCTATCGCTCGGCTAATCCGGATTCTCCTGCCTTTGTATCGGTAGGCGATAAAGTTTCCAAAGGCCAGACTGTATGTATCATTGAAGCGATGAAACTCTTCAATGAGATTGAGTCAGAAGTATCGGGTACAATCGTAAAAGCCATGGTAGAAAACTCTTCACCGGTGGAATACGATCAGGTACTGTTTGTTGTAGAACCCGATTAATTGAATCTAAACATAGTAAGGTTCAAGGTCTGAGGCCATGCATGTATATGCATAGCCCTATACCTTGAACCTTACACTTTCAACCTTTGAACGAGATAAACTTATGTTTAAGAAAATATTAATAGCGAATCGCGGAGAGATTGCGCTGCGCGTTATCCGTACCTGCAAGGAGATGGATATTAAGACCGTAGCAGTATACTCTACTGCCGATCGCGAAAGCCTGCACGTACGCTTTGCGGATGAAGCCGTATGTATTGGTGATGCTCCCAGCAAAGACTCTTACCTGAATATACCGCGCATTATCTCCGCTGCCGAGATAACCAATGCCGATGCCATACACCCGGGCTATGGATTTTTGTCTGAGCGCGCAGAGTTCTCTGCTATATGCCACGAGTACGGTATAAAATTCATTGGCCCCACACCGGCCATGATCAACGCCATGGGCGATAAGTCTACAGCGAAAGATACCATGAAGAAAGCCGGTGTACCTACTATACCAGGTTCTGACGGACTGCTCTCTTCTATAGAGGAAGGTATCAGCCTGGCAAAAGAAATAGGCTATCCGGTAATTGTAAAAGCAACAGCCGGAGGTGGTGGTAAAGGTATGCGCATCATCAACGATGAGTCGGAGTTCAAGAAAGCATGGGATGACGCCAAGCGTGAAGCCGGTGCTGCCTTTGGCAACGATGGCCTGTACCTGGAGAAATTTGTTGAAGAACCTCGTCACATTGAAATACAGGTGATGGGCGACCAATACGGTAAAGTATGTCACTTGTCAGAGCGCGACTGCTCGATTCAGCGCAGACATCAGAAGCTGGTGGAAGAAACGCCCTCTCCTATCGTAAGCCAGGAGCTGCGCGAGCGCATGGGCGAAGCCGCTATAAAAGGCGCAAAAGCAATCAACTATGAAGGAGCGGGTACCATCGAGTTCCTGGTTGACAAGCATGGCAACTTCTACTTCATGGAGATGAACACACGTATACAGGTAGAACACCCGATTACTGAAGAAGTAACGGACTACGATCTGATCAAAGAACAGATTAAGTCGGCTGCCGGTGTACCCATCTCAGGTACCAACTATTTCCCGAATCTGTATGCGATGGAGTGCCGTATCAATGCCGAAGATCCGGCAAACGGTTTCCGTCCTTCACCCGGTAAAATTCTGAATTTACACTTACCCGGTGGTCACGGAGTGCGTGTAGACAGCCACGTATATGCGGGCTATACTATACCTCCGAACTACGATAGCATGATCGCTAAACTTATTGTGAGCGGACAATCACGTGAGGAAGTTATCACACGGATGAAGCGTGCCCTGAGCGAGTTTGTGATCGAAGGTGTAAAAACAACTATACCCTTCCATCTCGCGTTGATGGACAACCCTACATTCCGATCCGGTAAATTTACCACGAAGTTCCTCGAAACATCGTTCGATTTCTCGGTGATCAAATAAATGATCCACCATCTAAATTCCGCAGTAGGGAGCTAAATATTTACTCCCCTATGCAGCGGGAGACAAAATGATATATATCGGGTACGAATACCACTCACATAAACTAATAGCAAAGGATACCAAAAATGGTATCCTTTTTTCGTTTTTAGATAACTTACTAGCCGAATAACTTTTAACCTTAACTCTGATAACCTTGAAAAGACGAGACTTTGTTCAACTCGCCGGGTTAGGTATTGGCGGTATGCTCTTGCCTTTCTCTTCGCTGGGTAATCCGGTTCCGGTAGAGGCATTGCTGGATTCTCCCCTGGATACATCGCAAAAAAAACAACTGGCCGATGTAGCCTTAAATGCAGCTAAAAGCGCTGGTGCCACCTATGCCGATATCCGCATCGGGCGCTATCTCAATCAATTTATTACAACACGCGAAAACAAGGTGCAGAATCTTGTGAACACCGAATCGTTCGGTGTCGGTATACGCGTAATCGCCAATGGCACCTGGGGATTTGCGGCCACGCATGTGGTAACTGCAGAAGGTATAAAAAAAGCTACCTTGCAAGCTGTAGCCATTGCAAAAGCAAACGCTAAATTTCAGAAAGAGCCGGTAAAGCTCGCACCGGTAAAAGGTTACGGCGAAGTATCGTGGAAGACTCCGATACAGAAGAATGCATTTGAAGTGCCTGTATCCGAAAAAACAGATTTATTGTTGAAAGCGAATGCAGCGGCATTACAGAATGGTGCCAGCTTTGTAAACTCGAATCTATTCCAGATCAACGAGCAAAAATATTTTGCCTCTACTGAAGGCTCCTATATAGAACAGGATATACATCGCATCTGGCCCACATTTACCGTATCGGCTGTAGATCGTGCCTCGGGTAAATTCAAGACACGCGATGCACTCAGCGCACCGATGGGCCTCGGCTACGAGTATATGTTACCAAAAGCAGAAGACAAAGTAAACGGTATAGGTGGCACCATGCTATACCGTAATAGTTACGATATGGTGGAAGATGCCGCCATCGCTGCCAAACAGGCGAAAGAGATGATCACCTCGGCTAAATCGGTTGAACCGGGTAAATATGATCTCGTGCTCGAGCCGAATCACCTCGGCCTTACTATTCACGAATCGGTGGGCCACCCCACCGAGCTCGATCGTATACTGGGTTATGAAGCCAACTATGCCGGCACCAGCTTCGCTACACTCGACAAACTGAAGTCGGGCACTTTCAAATACGGAAGCAACCTCGTAAACATCTTTGCCGATAAAACACAACCCGGTTCACTCGGTGCGGTAGGCTATGATGACGAAGGCGTAAAAACAAAACGCTGGGACATCATCAAGGATGGTATCTTTGTAAATGTACAAGCTATACGCGACCAGGCGCACATCATCGGTCAGGACGAATCGCACGGCTGCTGCTATTCGCAGAGCTGGAGCGATGTACAGTTTCAGCGCATGCCGAATATATCGCTGGCACCAGGCAAAGAACCATACAGTCCGGCACAGATGATCAAAGACGTTGAGAAAGGTATATATATAGCGGGCCGCGGCTCTTTCTCCATCGACCAGCAGCGCTATAATTTTCAATTTGGCGGCACCGTGTTCTACGAAATCAAGAACGGCCAGATAACTGGCATGCTCAACGATGTAGCCTATCAATCCAACACGCAGGAGTTCTGGAACAGCTGCGCGAAGATCTGCGATGAAAAAGATTACAGGCTCTTCGGTTCTTTCTTCGATGGCAAAGGGCAACCTTCGCAGGTAAGTGCGGTATCGCACGGAAGTGCCACTACACGCTTCAATGGTGTGAACGTGATCAACACCGGCAGAACCATTTAACCTAAACCTATACCTCATGAAGCGAAGAGACTTTATGCAACTGGCCGGAATGGGCGCTGGCGCTATGCTGCTGCCGATATCCGCGTTCTCGAATCCGGTGGACCCGGCCCGCATGCTGGAGCCCATCATGGATGTGAGTCAGAAAAAACAGTTGGCAGATATAGCATTGAACACGGCGAAGTCGCACGGTGCTACGTATGCTGATGTTCGTATCGGGCGCTACCTGAACCAATTCGTAGTTACCCGCGAGAAGAAAGTACAGAACATCGTAAACACCGAATCGTTTGGTGTGGGTATACGCGTGATCGTGAATGGCACCTGGGGATTTGCCGCCAGCAACAGCGTAACACCCGATGGCATCAGGAAAGCTGCCGAGCGTGCTGCCGTAATCGCGAAAGCTAATTCCAAATTTCAGAAAGAACCGGTAAAGCTTGCCCCCGCCACGCCGTATGGTGAAGTAAGTTGGAAAACACCAATCAAGAAAAACGGCTTTGAAGTACCCGTAAAAGACAAAGTAGATCTGTTGATGAACGCAAATGCCAAAGCTCTTGAAAAAGGTGCCAGCTTCGTGAACAGTTTAATGTTTCTGGTGAACGAGCAGAAATATTTTGCCTCCACCGAAGGTTCCTATATTGACCAGGATATACATCGCACATGGCCAAGCTTTACCGTAACAATGATCGATCGTGCATCGGGTCAGTTCAAGAACCGTGCAGCCTTTAGTGCACCGGTAGGCATGGGTTACGAATACCTCGATGCCCGCGCTGAAGACAAGATCGAAGGCCCCGGTGGAATTATACTCTACAACAAATCGTACGACATTGTAGAAGATGCAGGCATGGCAGCTGAACAAGCTAAGCAGATCATTGCAGCCAAGTCAGTAGAGCCCGGTAAATATGATCTGGTATTGGAACCATCACACATGTGGTTGACGATACATGAATCTGTAGGGCACCCAACGGAGCTCGATCGCGTACTCGGCTATGAAGCAAACTATGCCGGCACCAGCTACCTCACCCTCGACAAATGGAAGTCTGGTAAATTCAATGCAGCCAGCAAGATTGTAAACTTCATGGCCGATAAAACACAGGTGGGTTCACTCGGTGCAGTAGGTTATGATGATGAAGGCATCAAATGTAAATCATGGGAGATCATTAAAGATGGTGTGCTCGTGAACTACCAGGCAATACGCGACCAGGTAAACATTATCGATCAGAAAGAATCGCATGGTTGCTGTTACTCGCAAAGCTGGAGCGATGTGCAGTTCCAGCGCATGGCCAACATTTCGCTGCAACCCGGCAAAGAGCAGGTAACGCCGCAGCAGATGATTTCAAATGTTGATAAAGGTATATATATCGTGAAAGACGGTTCTTTCTCCATCGATCAGCAACGCTACAACTTCCAGTTTGGCGGTGTATTGTTCTTCGAGATCAAAGGCGGTAAAATTACCGGTATGCTCAAAGATGTAGCGTACCAGGCCAACTCGCAGGAGTTCTGGAATTCGTGCGTGCAGATATGCGATGAGCGCGACTATAGATTGAACGGTGCCTTTAACGATGGTAAAGGACAACCCAGCCAGTCAAATGCGGTATCACATGGCTCTGCTACATCACGCTTTAATGGTATAAATGTGATAAATACCGGGCGCACTATATAATCATTCAAACCTAAACTAAACTAGCAAATACATGGCCATCCTTTCAAAAGAAGAAGCTAAGAAGATACTGGAGAAGGTGATCAGTTTCTCCAAAGCAGATGGTTGCACCGTGAGCCTGAATGGCAACGACCGTGGCAACATCCGCTATGCACGTAACAGCGTTTCTACTGCCGGCGAGAACAGCAACATTGTGCTTGGCGTGCAATCATACTTTGGCAAGAAATCAGGTTCCGCTACCATCAACGAGTTTGATGATGCATCACTTGAAAAAGTAGTGAGACGTGCTGAAGAGCTTGCCAAACTCGCACCGGAAAATCCGGAGTTCATGGAGCCACTGCCACAGCAAAACTACGGCCCTGAGTCTAAAACATTTTCAGATGCTACAGCGAAGATCACACCTGAATATCGTGCACAGGCTGCAGCCGACAGTATAAATCCGGCGGCTGCCAAAGAGATAACGGCTGCCGGCTACCTCGAAGACAGTCGTGGTTTTTCTGCCATGATGACGAGCAAAGGTCTGTTTGCCTATAACAAATCTACCAATGTGGATTTTACCGTTACCATGCGCACCAACGATGGAACAGGTTCCGGTTGGGCTGCTGCTGATCTCAACGATGTAAGCAAGCTCAATGCTGCAGATGTATCGAAGATCGCAATCGACAAATCGTTGATGTCGCGCAATGCCAAAGCAATAGAGCCAGGTAAATATACCGTTATCCTGGAGCCTTCAGCCGGCGCAGATTTGATTCGCCTGATGCTGAACATGAACGCACGCCAGGCGGATGAAGGCCGAAGCTTTTTATCCAAAAAAGGCGGAGGCACCAAGCTCGGCGAAAAACTGGTTGACGAAAGAGTAAATATATATACCGATCCGTGGCACGAAGAAGTACCAGCTTCACCCTGGACGGGCGATGGACTGGCACGCAAAAAGATGGACCTGATCCGTAATGGTACGGTAGCCAACCTGATCTACGATCGTTACTGGGCTTCGCAGAAAAATGTAGAACCTGTGCCTTTTCCCGGCAATGCGATCATGGATGGCGGCAATGCTTCACTGGAAGACATGATCAAGGATACGAAGAAAGGTGTACTCGTTACACGCTTCTGGTATATACGTCCGGTTGACCCGCAAACTTTGTTATATACTGGTTTAACGCGTGATGGAACTTTCTATATCGAGAACGGAAAAATCAAACATCCGATCAAGAATTTCCGCTTTAACGAAAGCCCTATCATTATGCTGAACAATTTGGAAACCCTAGGCCAGCAGAAACGTGCTGTCACAAGCGAAGGCGGCACCGCATTATATATACCGTACATGAAGATCCGCGACTTCACCTTCAGCAGCTTGTCTGACGCAGTGTAGTATATATTGGAAATATACAGGAGGCTGCAATACCCAGCAGCCTCTTTTTGTTTCACACATCCCGATATCTATCGGACAGAAGAAATACACACTACACCTCACTCCCACTCGTCTAGCAACTAGAAGCTTGCGGCTAGCAGCTATTCCCAACTAACCTTATATAATTTTTATGAAACGAAGAGATTTTATTCAACTGGCAGGCATGGGGGCTTCGGCTGCAGTGCTCGCAGGGATTCCGTCTTTCGGGAAAGCCATTCCTCCCGAACGGGCGCTGGAGACTATAGATGTAGTCCAGAAAAAACAGATGGCGGATGTAGCGCTCAATGCTGCACGCAGCAAAGGCGCCACTTATACGGATGTACGCCTGGGGCGCTATCTCAACCAGTTCCTGATCACACGTGAAGACAAGGTAGAGAACACTGTCAACACTGAATCGTATGGTATGGGTATACGCGTGATCGCCAATGGTGGCTGGGGCTTTGCCGCTACGGATAAACTCGACAAAGACAGCATCGCGAAAACAGCAGAGCTGGCCGTGGCTATCGCCAAAGAAAATTCACGCCTGCTTACCGAGCCGGTACAACTTGTTCCGCAGAAAGGCTATGGCGAAGTAAGCTGGAAAGCGCCGATCGAAAAAAATTCGTTCGAAGTACCGGTGAAAGAAAAAGTAGATTTACTGTTGAGTGTAAACGATGCGGCTATAAAAGGAGGCGCTAATTTTATCAATTCATTCCTGTTCATGGTAAATGAGCAGAAGTACTTTGCTTCTACCGATGGTTCCTATATCGACCAGGATATACATCGCATCTGGCCTACATTCTTCATCACGAAGATCGATGCTGCTACCGGTAAATTTGAAACACGTAACGCCCTAAGCGCACCGATGGGCATGGGCTATGAATACCTCAGTGCGCGTCCGCAGGATAAAATCAAAGGGCCAACCACCCTATACAAAGGCCGCTATGATATGCTGGAAGATGCGCGTGCCGGTGCCCTGCAGGCAGGCGAAAAGCTGAAAGCCAAATCTGTAGAAGCCGGTAAATATGATCTCATCCTCGATCCTTCTCACTTGTGGCTCACGATACACGAATCGGTAGGACACCCGACAGAGCTTGATCGCGTGCTCGGCTATGAAGCCAACTTTGCAGGAACCAGCTTCCTCACCTTGGATAAATGGCAATCAAAAAATTTCAACTTCGGCAGCAAGCTTGTAAACCTGTTTGCTGATAAACAACAGGTAGGCTCACTCGGTGCGGTTGGTTATGATGACGAGGGTGTGCAATGCGGCCGTTGGGACCTGGTGAAGGATGGTATACTGGTAAATTACCAGGCTATACGCGACCAGGCACACATCATCGGGCTCAAGGCTTCGCAAGGCTGCTGCTATGCCGATAGCTGGAGCAGCGTTCAATTCCAGCGTATGCCGAATGTTTCATTGGCAGCAGGCAAGGAAAAGAAGAGTGTTGATGACCTGATCAAAAATGTAGAGAAAGGTATATATATCATTGGCGATGGTTCTTTCTCCATCGATCAGCAACGCTATAACTTCCAGTTTGGCGGACAGCTTTTCTATGAAATCAAAAACGGCAAAATTACCGGCATGCTCAAAGATGTTGCCTATCAGGCCAACACAAAGGAGTTTTGGAACTCCTGTGCAGGTATAGCCGATGAATCAGACTTCCGCTTGGGAGGCTCATTCTTTGACGGCAAAGGCCAGCCTACGCAATCAAGCGCAGTGTCGCACGGATCTTCCACGGCGCATTTCAAAGGAGTGAACGTAATCAATACATCAAGAAATATCGGATAATACTATGCCTATACTTACAAAAGATGAAGCACAGGCTTTACTGAAGAAAGTACTGAGCTATTCCACAGCAGATGAATGCGAAGTAAATATTTCCGGCAGCGACAGTGGTAACATCCGGTATGCACGCAATGCTGTATCTACCAGCGGAAATGTAAGTGAGACTACCCTGGTAGTATCTTCTGCCTACGGCAAAAAACTGGGCACCGCCACCATCAACGAATTTGACGATGCTTCGCTTGAAAAAGTAGTGAGGCGTGCGGAAGAACTTGCGCGGCTCGCTCCGGAGAACCCGGAGTTTGTATCCTTTCTGGAGCCTCAGAAGTATACAGAATCCATCATGTTTGTTCCCGCCACAGCAGCTATCACACCCAAGCAACGCACCGATGCCGTAGCACAAAGCCTGCAGGTATCGAAAGATAACAAGCTGGTTGCAGCAGGTTTCCTGGAAGACAGCAGAGGGTTCTCAGCCATGATGAACTCGAAAGGATTGTTCGCCTATAATACGTCTACGGATGTAAACTTTTCCGTAACCGTGCGCACTGCCGATGGCACCGGATCCGGTTATGCTACGCGAGGTTATAACGACATCAGCAAGCTGGATACAAAAGCCGCTACCGAGATTGCTGCACAAAAGAGTATGAAGTCGACAAATGCCAAAGCGATCGAGCCCGGTAAATATACCGTGATACTTGAACCTGCGGCCGCCGCTGTATTGTTGGAAAGAATTTTATTCGACCTCGATGCACGCCAGGCCGATGAAGGACGCAGCTCGTTTAGCAAAGCCGGCGGACAAACACGCCTCGGTGAAAAGCTGATGGATGAGCGCGTCACTATATATTCTGATCCATTGAATCCTGAACTTCCTACCAGTACTTGGAATAACGATGGTCGCCCGCACGAAAAGACAAACTGGATCGAAAAAGGTGTGGTAAAGAACTTTTCATATTCCCGTTATTGGGCGCTAAAGAAAAATGTAAAAGCTATACCGGCCCCCGACAGCTTTATTATGGAAGGCGGAACCAAATCGTTGCAAGACCTGATCGCCGGTACGAAGAAAGGTATACTGGTAACGCGCCTTTGGTATATACGCGATGTTGATCCGCAGACGCTGTTACTAACCGGGTTAACCCGCGATGGAACATTCTATATTGAGAATGGAAAGATTCAATACCCGATCAAGAACTTTCGCTTTAACGAAAGCCCGATCATAATGCTCAACAACCTGGAAGAACTGGGTAAAACAGAGCGTACTGTGAGCGTAGAATCGAACAACAGTTATCTTATACCACCGCTTAAAATTCGTGACTTTACATTCACGAGTTTATCCGATGCAATCTGATATAGGGTAAATAACCGAAATGGCAGTCCCTCGTTACAGAGGGACTTTTCATTTCAGCGTTTCAGCATTCGTTACCGTAATCCACTTAAATAATTTTTACTTTATCATTCGGTAAAAAACAGCAACTTGCGCTAGACTATATATGTACGCGGCTCCCAGGTTTTTCTTTACACGGCTCCAGTATGAATCCGGTGACTGGGATGTAGACCAGCGTATGCCGGTTAATGTGTTGAACTCGCTGATCGAGTATACAACGCTGAAGGTAGATACACAAGAAAATATTATACCGCTGGGCAGCGACAAGATTTTCAGTTGTCCCTTCTGTTACCTGAGTGGCCACAAGCTGGTGGAATTTACGGCAGCCGAACGCACCAACTTTGAAAAATATGTACGCAATGGAGGCTTCGTATTTGTAGACGATTGCAATCATGACATTGACGGACTTTTTGCCAAGTCGTTCGAATCACAAATGGAGGTGATTTTCGGTGCCAATGCCCTGAAGAAGATACCGAACAACCATCCTATATATTCCATGTTCTTTAAATTTGATGGGCCGCCAACTACATCGCAGGAACTGAATGGATGGGGTGACGATATCGTTCACGATTACCTGAAAGCCATTGAGATCAACGGAAAAATCGGAGTACTCTATAGCAACAAAGACTACGGCTGCGAATGGGACTATGACTTTCGCAACAAGCGCTTCTATAAAATAGACAACACAAGATTTAGTGTAAATATTGTGATGTACGCACTGATGAGGTAA